>CAYOAD010000050.1:0-21277 GCA_964401845.1 uncultured Rhodospirillaceae bacterium
AACCTGCGCCAGAACCTCTCATAGGAACTGGACCACTTAACGGGGGCAGGTCAATTGAACAGCTGGTATATAAAGCTCATATTTGTTAACAATTTGATAGGGGAACCGGCACTCGTTGCCAGCCATGAGACTCACTGCTCGAAAAAGTACCGGCGAACAATATCAATAAGGAGGCCAACGGTGAAAAAAGTATTCAAATCAACATTATTGCTTGGCGCGGCGGCGATGCTGTTGTCGGCTTGCGGAACCTACGATGCAAAGCCCATCGAAGACATGAAGGTGAATTCGAAATTTGCCCGGGCGCTAAAACTTGGATATCTCGATTTGCATGAAGAGGAAGTTGGGGAAGTCGATTGGGGCAATGCGACCCTTTTCCTTGATAAGGCGAAAATGGCAGCCAGCAATATGCAGGTTCTGCCTGAAGAACTCTCGGCGCACGATCTTCCGGCCGACAGCATTCCGGCTCTTGAATCCGCACGTTATTGGCTAACGACAGCCTTGCGTGACGGTGCCCGCTTGCGGGCGGCTTACGATGCCGGCCGAGCCCAAACCATGTTCGATTGCTGGGTCGAGGAACAAGAAGAAAATCATCACCCGGAGGACATCGCAGCCTGCCGTGCCGGTTTCGAAGCCGCCATGATGCGCGTCGACGAAGCCATGATGCCAAAACCCGTTGTCATGGCGCCGAAGCCAGCCGCCAAAGCGCCTGCACCCGCGCCGAAAAAGGTGGCCAAGAAAGCCAAACCGAAGCCCAAGCCCAAACCCGTCAAAACGGAATATTCCATCTACTTCGATTTCGATAGTTCGAAGTTGACGGCAAAAGGCAATGCAGCGGTTACGGCGATCGTCAGGGCTGCAACCCGCAGTGCCAAAATGATATCGCTTCGAGCGCACACCGACCGCTCCGGCGGCAACCGGTATAACGCCATCCTGTCGAAGGCGCGCGCCGATGCCGTATATGCCGCTTTGCGCTCTTGGGGCGTTGAGGCCAACCGCATCAGCTTCATGGCTGTTGGCGAAGAAGAACCTGCCGTCGCGACAAATGACGGTGTGAGCGAGCCGATGAACCGCCGGGTTGACGTAACACTCAAGTAAGCGGCATCACATTGTAATACGTGCGTTTTAGTGGACGCTCCCTCGGTCCGGGGGAGCGTCCATTTGCGTTAGCCCTTCAGCAGTCGGCCCAGCATGATGATGGACCAACAGCCATTGATCATTTTCCCGCACGAAAATGTTGCTTGCGGCGAGGGCATTTCCCTGAATGACTTCGGTGCAGGTGACAACAGCAACCGCCTTGTACATGTGCGCCTCTGCGTCCCGGAATTCGACCGTCGCGCCTTCGCCATTGCTCAGAATCAACCGCCAAGTTTCCAAAACTATTTCCCGTCCAACAAGAACCCGCCAGCCGGGATGTGTGCACAACACCGGCGACTCAATCGCCCACAACGCGGCCATGGCGTCGAAATTACCGGCGGCAAAAGCGGCGTAAAACGCCTCATTGGCAAACAGCGGTCCAGCTTCATCAGTCATCGTACGCTCGTGAAATATAGAGGAGGGGCATCTTCCGACAGGGAACTGCCGCGTTCCATGGCACGCCGGCCTCATGGTTCTGTTCAACATCAGGCTTAGCATGCAGCTGTTCGGTCCGCCAGAGGCGTTGCACCTTGTGGCCATTAAGCGCTATTACCCATCATGCTCTATCATGTCGCCTCGAAAATATATGGCCTGATCGCTGCACCCGGAAACCTGCTGGTTATCCTGCTGGTAATCGGTTTGATCCTGATGTGGACACCCTGGCGACGCGCCGGCCGCATCTTGGTCAGCATCGCTGCCGGATTTTTGGTTGGAATTGCCGTTATTCCCTGGAGCGCTGTGTTGTTGACGCCGCTGGAGAACCGTTTTTCTCAGCCGCTTGATCTCCCGCGGGAGATTGCCGGCGTAATCGTTCTCGGCGGTTCGGCCAGTCTTTGGCTAAGCCTGGCCAGAAACCAAGCGGTCTTGAACGACAACGCCGAGCGACTGACGAACTTTGCCGCGCTAGCGGATCGATATCGCGGTTCCCCACTTGTATTTACGGGAGGAAGTGGCGCTCTGATTGCCGGAAGCGATCGCGAAGCCGATATTGCCAAGAAAATGCTGGGGGAGATCGGGCTAGATACTTCACGGGTGATTTTTGAACGTGAATCCCGCAATACATGGGAGAATGCGGTGAACACGCTGAAATTGGTTCCGCGGCAGACTAGGCTCAAGTGGTTGCTCATAACTTCGGCTCGTCACGTTCCGCGGGCCATGGGTGCGTTCCGTCAGGCGGGTTGGAATGTAATGGCTTACCCAGTGGACTATCGGACGTCGGGTAACATATCCATTCGTCCTCGTTTCAACTTTTTTGCCGGACTCATTGGATTGAGAGATGGATTGCACGAATGGGTTGGATTGGTGGTGTACCGCATGTTGGGCCGGAGCGATTCATTATTTCCGGCGCCCGTTACTGCAGATGATTAACATATCGCGAGGTATACTTTTTTCCCCGCTGAAATAGTCTAATTTAGTTTGCCTGTCCCAGATCAATATCCCCGAGGTTCCTAGGTGTCATCTTCAAACAAAATTCGAGCTGTTCTCGTTGCTTCTTGCCTTGCGTTTGCCCTCGCGACCGCCGTTTCAGCAACCCGGCCAACGCCAAGTTATGCTGCAAATTCAAATACTTCACCAGACACAGCAATGGAATTTAAAAAGTGGGTTGAAGGAGTTCGTGTTGACGCGACCAAAAGGGGTGTCGACCGAAATATATTCGACGAAGCATTTAATGGGGTCAGACCGATCCCCAGAATTATCGAGTTGGACCGCAGCCAGCCGGAATTTACCCTCACTTTCGACGAATACCGCGCCCGCGTCGCGCCGCTCGCCCGCATCAAGAAGGGAAGGCGTCGATTGGCTGAAAATTCCGCTGAGTTGGAGGCAGCCGCCAAGAAGTTCGGCGTTCAGCCGCGTTTTGTCGTCGCACTGTGGGGAATCGAGACAGATTTTGGACGCGTCACCGGGGGTTTTCCGGTTATTGCCGCGTTGGCGACTTTGGCGTTCGACGGCCGGCGAAGTGCCTATTTCCGCAAGGAATTGCTGAATGCGCTGGAAATACTCGATCAAAAACACATTGCGCCCAAGGATATGGTTGGATCCTGGGCCGGCGCTATGGGTCAGAGCCAGTTCATGCCGTCCAGCTTCAAGGCGTACGCCGTTGATGCCGACGGTGATGGCCGTCGTGACATTTGGGGCACCAAAGCCGATGTTTTTGCCTCGGCCGCCAACTACCTTTCGAGCGTGGGTTGGCGTGATGATCAAACCTGGGGTCGGCAGGTGAAATTACCCGCTGGATTTGACCTCAATCTGGCTAACCTGAAGGTCACCAAACGCCTAGGAGAATGGCAAAAATTGGGAGTGCGGAAGGCGGATGGCAGCAACTTGCCCCAACGCCAGTTGAAGGCCTCATTGGTATTACCGGTCAAGGGCAAGCCAGACCCCGCATACCTGGTTTACGGTAATTACCGCTCGATCCTCCATTGGAACAGATCCACCTATTTTGCCCTGACCGTCGGCTATTTGGCCGATCAGATCGGTAAAGGGGGATAATCCCAATCGATTGTGGTAAAATCGGTTGAAATATACTAAATGTACCTATGAAATCGATGCCCGACGCAATATCGTGGTGTTTGGGGCGCTTCGAGGGAATATTGGTGAACACCCGGGCAATATTATTTCCTGATAAAGGATACGAAACAGGCCAACAAAGGCGGTCGAGGTCACTATTCGGCCAGCGGCTCATTCTCGCGGCATTTACCAGCCTGGTTTTGGCGGCTTGCGCGGAAACGCAGCTTGTCGTTCATGCCGCCAAGGAAGTTATCAACCGGCAAACACCCGATAAGAAAACAACGTCGACGCCGGCCACCGATGACGCGGCCAAGGCCGCATCGAATGCCAAGGTCGGGCCAGGCGGCGTGTACAAAATCGGCAAGCCCTATCAGGTTGCTGGAGTTTGGTACCACCCCAAGGTCGAACCGGGCTACAACAGCACCGGCATCGCCTCGTGGTACGGCAAACCGTTTCACGGCCGAAAAACGGCGAACGGCGAGATTTACGACATGAACACCCTGACGGCGGCGCACAAGACCTTGCCCCTGCCGACCAACGTCAGGGTAACCAATCTCGAAAACGGACGGTCAATCGTACTGCGAGTCAACGACCGGGGCCCCTTCGTCAATGGCAGGATCATAGATGTTTCCCGCCGCGGCGCCCATTTACTGGGTTTTCTGCGTCAGGGCACGGCCAAGGTCCGGGTGGAAATTGTCGGTGGGCCATCTAACCGGGGCCGCGTAATTGCCCGAGCCAATACATCAGCGGAGGAGAGAAACGCCGTCAAAGCCGTGCCGCAGGGCAAAGTCCAGGTCGCCCAACTGGCGCCGCCACCCGGTGTCGAAGCAGCGCCGAAACAAGTGGTGAGAACGGGCAAATCGGCGGGACCGGTGACGCAAACCAAGGTCGCTAAGGATCCTCTTATGTATATCCAGGCCGGCGCCTTCACGATCTACGAAAACGCCCTCAAGCTCAGCGCCACCCTCGACAGCGTTGGCGAGACCAAAATTACCTCGGTCATCGTCGACGGAACGGAGTTTTTCCGCGTGCGAATTGGCCCTTTGGCTTCGGTCAATCAGGCTGACAATACGCTGGGTTTGGTGATCGACAACGGGTACACAGCGGCACGGATCGTCATCGAGTAATGTCGTTTTGTGTTCGCCGGAAAATCCTCTAACCTGACGTCTCTCAATCAAATCGGCCAGGAGAATTCATGTTTCGCAGAGATGCAATAATTGCGCTGGTTCTTGCTGCGCTCCTGGTGACTTCGCTCAGCCTGCGACCGGCCTTGGCGATTGAAACGGCGGCCCGTTACGCGTTCATGATCGATGACCAAACCGGGCGGATTTTGCTCGAAAAAGATGCCGACGAGCCCATGGCGCCGGCTTCCATGTCCAAGTTGATGACGCTTTACATGTTGTTCGAACGTCTATCGGACGGCAGTCTCAATCTGGACGACACGTTTCCCGTCAGCGAAAAAGCCTGGCGCACGGGCGGTTCCAAGATGTTTGTCGGCGTCAATACCCGGGTCAGGATCGAGGATCTGCTGCGTGGCATCATTGTCCAGTCGGGTAACGATGCCTGTGTGGTCGTCGCGGAGGGTCTGGCAAGCAGCGAAGACGCCTTTGCCGCTGAAATGACCACGCGGGCGCAGGAACTTGGCCTGACCAACAGCACCTTCAGCAATGCCACGGGCTGGCCCGATCCGGATCATCGCATGAGTTCCCGCGACCTCACCAAAATCGCGCAAATGATCATCCGCCAGTTTCCCCAGTATTATCCGCTGTTTTCCGAAAAAACCTATACCTACAACGGTATCCGCCAGGGCAACCGGAACCCGCTGCTCTACCGCTATGACGGCGCGGACGGACTGAAAACGGGGCATACGGACGAATCTGGCTACGGCCTGGTATCTTCCGCCGTGCGCAAGGGCAGGCGGCTCATTCTGGTGGTCAACGGGTTGGAGAGCGTCAAGCAGCGCTCTCGTGAATCGGAACGGCTGTTGGACTGGGGATTTCGCGAGTTCGGCAACTACGCCCTGTTCAAGGCCGGTGACCAGGTGTTGGACGCCGGCGTTTGGTTGGGTGCGCAGGCCTCTGTTCCGCTGGTTATCGAAAACGATTTGACACTCACGTTGGAAAGAAAATTGCGCCGGAAGATGAAGGTCGCAGTGGAGATCGTTGAACCTGTACCGGCACCCATCAAGCAGGGCCAGGAGTTGGGTACCTTGGTGATCAGCGCACCCAGCATGGAAAGCATTACGATTCCTCTGCTGGCCGGCAAGGAGGTCGGCAGGCTCGGCATGTTCGGCCGGCTGGGCGCTGCTTTCAAGTATTTGGCCTGGGGTGCGCCGGGTCAGTGAGCACCGGGTCTGGAAGCGACGGGGTGTTCATCACCATCGAAGGCGGCGAAGGCGCCGGAAAGAGCACACAAATCGGGATATTGGCGGGGGCGTTAAAGACGGCCGGGAAGGACGTCGTCACCACGCGGGAACCGGGCGGCTCCGAGGGCGCCGAGCAGATCAGACGCCTATTGGTTGAAGGGGAAGTGGGGCGCTGGGATGCCCTCACCGAAGCCCTGCTGCATTTCGCCGCCCGGCGGGACCATGTCGAAAAGGTCGTCCGGCCGGCATTGGCGGCCGGTAAATGGGTCATTTCGGACCGCTTCGCCGATTCCACGATGGCCTACCAGGGCTATGGCCACGATTTAGGAAAAGAGGCGATTTTAAGTCTTTACGAGGTCGTTTTGGGTGATTTTATGCCTGATTTAACGATTATCCTCGATATGCCGGTGACCGCCGGCTTGGCCAGAGCGGCGGAACGTTCTGGCAACGAAGACCGCTATGAACGAATGGACATCAGTTTCCACGAAAAACTACGGCGGGGATTCCTCGAGATTGCCGACGCCGAGCCTGACAGATGCGCCGTGATCGACGCCGCCGC
Organism: uncultured Rhodospirillaceae bacterium; assembly: GCA_964401845.1. Lineage (GTDB taxonomy): Bacteria > Pseudomonadota > Alphaproteobacteria > UBA2966 > UBA2966 > CAYFKJ01. Next base: position 6,567 of record CAYOAD010000050.1, read on the forward strand.
AAGTGTTGAAACCGTTGGCCAATCAGTGTTACAGGTGGTTCAAGACCGGCTCGGGAGCTGACCGGATGGCGACCAGAAAACCGGCCCCCCCGGAAGAGTTCGACGACGATTTCTCACCCTGGCGAAACGCCGAATTAGCAGGCCACAATGACGCGGAACAGACGTTGCTTGATGCCTGGAAATCGGGGCGTTTACCCCACGCGTGGCTTATTTCCGGTCCGAAAGGTATCGGAAAGGCCACTTTGGCCTATCGTTTCGCCCGATTTGTACTGACTCGGGGAAATCACGAATCCGACGCCTCTCAGGAAAACATGTTCTCTGAACCGGAGGCGCCACAGGGCCTCCAGGTTGATGCAAACCACCCCGCTTGCCTGCAAATCGCCCAGCGCGCCCATCCAGGGTTGCGCATTATCGAGAAATCCTGGGACGACAAGAACAAGCGGTTGCGCGGCGAGATCGTGGTCGACGACGTGCGCAGCGCCATACGAGTGTTTGCCATGACGGCTGAAGCGAATAGCTGGCGCGTCGTTATCGTCGACGCGGCGGATGAAATGAACGTCAACGCCGCCAACGCGCTGCTGAAAACCCTTGAGGAGCCGCCCCATCACGGTTTGCTGCTGCTGATCTCCCATAATCCCGGCAGACTGTTGCCGACGATTCGCTCACGCTGCCGCACCTTGGCGCTGAAGCCTCTTGAGGAGGACGACGTTCTGCCCATTATCGCCGCCCGCAATCCCGAGGCCGCACCGGACGCGCTGACCACGCTCGTCCGTTTGGCGGACGGCAGTCCCGGCCGTGCACTTGGTTTGATGGAGGAGGGCGGCCCGGCGCTCTATGAGGATCTGATCGGCATGCTGCGCGACCTGCCCGCCATCGACGCCGTTACCCTGCACAAACTTGCGGACAGGTTGGCGCGGCGCGACGCCGCCGAGGCATACGCCACCTTCATGTCGCTGCTGGGTTGGTGGCTGACGCGCATGGTCCGGCATGCCGCCATGGGCCAAAGGCCGCCGGAAATCATCGCCGGAGACGCCGATCTCGCAGCCGCCTTGACTGCCCGCCGCGGCCTTGATCATTGGATCGAGGTATGGGAAAAGATATCCCGCCTCGCTGCCCGGGCGGACAGCGCCTACCTTGATCGCAAACAGGTCCTGCTCAACGTCTTCTCAATGTTGGAAAAGGCGGCACGGGCTTAGGCGCCGTTGTCAGTGATATTCCGGTCCCGACGTTGGACTAAAAGAAGGCAAAAGACCCCATGGCCGACGTTAAAAAACCCTATTACATCACTACGGCGATCAGTTATCCCAACGGCCCGCCCCACATCGGCCACGCTTACGAACTGATCGCCACGGACGTCATCGCCCGCTTCCACCGGCTCGACGGCCGAAACGTCCATTTTCTCACCGGCACGGACGAGCATGGCATCAAGATGGAGCAGACGGCCCGCAGCGAAGGCATCACGCCGCGCGAATTGTGCGACCGCCTGACGCCGCGCTTCCGCGAGATGGCCGAGGTTCTCAATGCCTCGAACGACGATTTCATCCGTACCACGGAAGAACGCCATTATCGGGCCTCGCAGGCCATCTGGCAGGCCATGGCCGACAACGGTGACATCTATCTTGACAGCTATGCCGGTTGGTATTCGGTCCGCGATGAGGCCTACTACGCCGAGGACGAACTGTCACGCGGTTCAGACGGCGCCAAACTGTCACCGCAGGGCACGCCGGTGGAATGGGTCGAGGAAGCGAGTTATTTCTTCAAATTGTCAGAGTACGCCGACAAGCTTTTGGCGCACTACGAGGCCCATCCCAATTTCATCCAACCCGAGTCACGCCGCAACGAAGTCATGAGTTTCGTCAAATCGGGACTGCGCGATCTCTCGATGTCGCGCACGACATTCCAATGGGGCGTACCGGTGCCGGGGGACGAGGACCACGTGATGTATGTCTGGGTTGATGCTCTGACAAATTACATTACGGCTTTGGGCTATCCCAATGAAAATGCAGAACTTTATTCGAGTCATTGGCCGGCCGATGCGCATATTATCGGCAAGGATATCGTGCGTTTTCACACGGTTTACTGGCCGGCCTTCCTAATGTCCGCCGGCGTGCCGCTGCCGCGCGAGGTGTTCGCCCACGGCTTCCTCAACGTCAAGGGCGAAAAAATGTCCAAATCGGTCGGCAACGTCGTCGATCCCTTTGATTTGGCTGAGAATTTCGGCGTCGACCAGATCCGCTACTTCTTCATGCGCGAGGTGCCGTTCGGCCAGGACGGCAGCTATTCGTCCGAAGGCATGATCCAGCGCATCAATTCCGACTTGGCCAACGACTTCGGCAATCTGGCCCAGCGCGTGCTGTCGATGATTAATAAGAACTGCGACGCCAAGGTGCCGCAGCCGGGCGCGTTCGAAGAGGCTGATAGGGTCCTGCTCGATGCCGCCGGGGCGTTGCTCGAAGGCATGCGCGAGGATTATGGCCGCTACGCCATTCACCGCGCCCTCGAGGCGCAATGGCGCGTGGTCTCGCAGGCCAACCGCTATGTCGATGAACAGGCGCCCTGGGCCCTCAAGAAGACCGACCCGGCGCGCATGGCGACAGTGCTGTACGTGCTGGCGGAAACCATCCGGCACCTGGCCATCCTGGCCCAACCGGTGGTTCCCACTGCGGCTGCGGCCATGCTCGATCAGCTTGCCGTGGCAGCGGACCGGCGCGATTTCTCGCATCTCGGAGAGGTTGAAAGGCTTGCGCCCGGAACGCCCTTACCCAAACCGGCGCCGGCGTTTCCGCGATACGTGGAACCCGAGGCTCACGCGGACTAAATATCTGTCATGCTGGTTGATTCGCACTGCCACCTCGATTTCGACGATTACGACGGCGAACTGGACGATGTAATTCAGCGGGCCAGGGCACGTGGCGTAGGCACGATGTTAACAATATCGACGCACCTCGACCGCTTTCCCGGTGTCCGCGCCATAGCGGAGCGCTACGATGATATCTATTGTTCCGTCGGCGTTCATCCCCACGAAGCGCAACACCACACAGATGTGACGCCCGACCAATTGGTCGCCTTGGCGAACCATCCGAAGGTGGTCGGCATCGGCGAAACCGGGCTTGATTATTTCTACGAACACAGTCCGCGCGAGGCCCAGCGTCAGTGCTTCCGGGCCCACATCGAAGCCGCCCGGCGAACCGGTTTGCCGCTCATCGTGCACACCCGGGACGCCGACAACGACACAATGGGCATTTTGGCGGATGAAATGGAGCAGGGGGCCTTTACAGGCTTAATCCACTGCTTCAGCAGCAGTCAAGAACTGGCTGAAAAATCAGTGGAAATTGGACTTCACATTTCGATTTCCGGAATTGCCACATTCAAGAAGGCCGATGCCCTGCGCCAGACCATTTCCGGCCTGCCGCTAGCGCGTATCCTGATCGAAACCGACGCGCCGTTCCTGGCGCCCATGCCCAACCGCGGCAAGCGCAACGAACCGGCCTTCGTCGCCGATACGGCAGCCTGCGTCGCCGGCGTCAAGGGCTTGTCGGAAGCTGAGCTCGCCGCCGCCACGACGGAAAATTTCTTCCGGCTTTTCACCAAGGCCCAGCGTCCGTGACCAAGGTCACCATCCTCGGCTGCGGCTCGTCCGGCGGTGTGCCGAGGATCGGTAACGACTGGGGCGACTGCGACCCGGACAATCCAAAAAACCGCCGCACGCGCGCTTCGATCTTCGTTGAGCATGGTTCAACCAAACTTCTGGTCGACACTTCGCCGGATCTACGTAACCAGCTGCTGGATAACGATTTTTCCAACTTTGACGCCGTTCTCTACACCCATGGCCATGCCGACCACAGTCATGGCATCGATGACGTCCGAACCCTGTTCCGCTTCCACGGCCGGCGCTACCCGGTTTATGCCAGCGCCGAAACCTTCGAAAGCCTGAAAACGCGTTTTTCGTATGCGTTCGAATCCGAGAGCGAATGGTACGAGCCGTTTTTCGAAGCCCATGAAGCCGTAGGGCCATTCAGAATCGGCGATATTGACGTCGTGCCTTTCGCGCAGGACCACGGCGGATTGACGTCGACCGGTTATCGTTTCGGGTCCGTGGCGTATTCCACGGATCTGATCGGCCTGGACGATGCCGCTTTCGACGTTCTGGATGGCATCGATACCTGGATCGTCCAGGCGCTGCGGGACGAACCGCATCCGCTGCATGCACATACGGCGATGGCGTTGGAATGGATCGACCGCGTCATGCCGAAGCGGGCCATCCTGACGCACATGACCGCGTTCCTGGACTACAACGAACTATCCAATCGATTGCCGCCCGGCGTGGAACCGGCATACGACGGCATGGTGATTGAGGTTTTATCCCAATGAGTGGCTAAATCATTGATCTTAATAGCACAATAATTTCCGATAATATACATTATGCGTTTTTCTTGTAATCGTCGCGGGTTCGATGGGCAGCGGTCATTCGGGTTGCGCGGCTCTTCCCCACCGCCGATAATCGGCTCCGATGAATGAACCCGTGACCAAGCTGCACACCGAACAAAACGCAAGCGCTATGGACCGTCTGATCGACGTCATGGCGAAGCTGCGCGATCCGGCCACGGGCTGCCCCTGGGACCGTGAGCAAACCTTCGCCACCATCGCACCTTATACGATCGAGGAAGCCTACGAGGTCGCCGAGGCGATCGCCGAGGGCGACATGGCGGAACTGCGCAAGGAGCTCGGCGACTTGCTGTTCCAGGTCGTGTTCTACGCCCAGATGGCCCGCGAACAGGATGAGTTTGACTTCGAGGACATCGCCGAAGCCGTCACGATGAAGATGATCAAACGGCACCCGCACGTTTTCGCCGACCTCCTGGTCGAGGATGCCGATGCCCAGTCAGTCGCCTGGGAAACGCAGAAGGAGAATGAGCGCGCCGCCCGTGCCGAGGCCGAAGGGCGCGCGCCCAGTGTGTTGGACGACGTCGCGGCAGGCTTCCCTGCCCTGATGCGGGCGCTAAAGCTGCAGAAACGCGCCGCCAGAGTTGGCTTCGACTGGCCCGACGTGTCCGGTGTCCTCGACAAGATCGCCGAGGAAGCGGAAGAACTGAAAAGTGAAATCGCCGCGAAGCAGAGCGATGCGCGTATCGAAGAGGAATTCGGCGATCTGCTTTTTTCGCTGGTCAATCTCGGCCGCTGGATCGGCGCCGATCCTGAAACCGCGCTGCGCAATGCCAATTCACGCTTCGAGCAAAGGTTCCGCCACGTCGAGGCGGTTTTGGCCGAACGCGGTGAGAATCCGTCCGACGTTTCATTGGAAGAACTCGAAGCCTTGTGGCAATCCGCCAAGCGCCACGCTAAAAAGGCATAGGCCAAACAAAAACCAAGATCATCTGGGGGATCAGCCAAAATGAGCAATCACATCGTTTTTATCACCGGCGCCACCGCGGGTTTCGGCGCCGCCACCGCGCGCCGCTTCGCCCAGGACGGGGCCAAGGTCATCATCTCGGGCCGCCGGGCGGACCGTTTGGACGAGCTGAAGTCTGAACTCGGTGACGCAGCGCACGCCCTCGAACTCGATGTTCAGGACCAGGGCGCCGTCATGGGCGCTTTCGACAACTTGCCTGACGGCTTCAGGGATGTGACGATCCTGGTCAACAATGCCGGTCTCGCCATGGGCATGGAAGGCGCGCACGAGGCCAAGCTCAGCGACTGGAACACCATGATCGACACCAACGTCAAGGGCATGGCGACGGTGGCGCGGGCCGCCCTGCCCGGCATGGTCGAACGCAACCGGGGTCATATCGTCAACCTCGGATCGGTTGCCGGCACCTACCCCTACCCCGGCGGCAACGTCTATGGCGCGACCAAGGCTTTTGTCCACCAGTTCTCCCTGAATCTCAGGGCCGATCTTGTCGGCAAGAATATACGCGTCACCTCGGTCGAACCCGGCATGGCGGAAACAGAGTTCTCGGTGGTGCGCTTCGGCGGCGATTCGGACAAGGCCTCAGGCGTCTACAAGGGCATGAAACCGATGACGCCGGAAGACATCGCGGAAGCGATCCACTGGGTGACCTCGATGCCGGAGCACGTCAACGTCAACACCATTGAAATGATGGCGACGATGCAGGCTTTCGCCCCCTTTGCGGTGCACAGGGATTAGTTGGGCGCGCTCTACCCCGCCGCTTGCCGGGCCTTGAAGCGGGCGGCGTCGGCGGCGTCCAGCCCAACCGTGAGGTGGGCGGCGGTGTCACCGTCCTTTCGCGACAGGACTTCTCCGTTGGCATAGAGCCAGGCCAATGACGCGCCGTCGCTGTAAGGCACGGCTACCTCGACGACCTCTCTCTGTGCGGCCAGCCGGGCATCCACTTCGGCCAGCAGTTCGTCGCACCCGTCACCGGACATGGCGGACAAGGCGATGACGGATTGTTCGCGCTGTGCCCGGTTGGTCACCTGGGCCAAGGCGTCGCCTTCGAGCAAATCCGCCTTGTTGCAGACTTCCAGCATGCGGCTTTCGATGTCGTCTCCCATGCCCAAATCCTTGAGCACGCTGATGACGTCAGCGCGTTGGGCTGCGCTGTCGGGGTGCGCGGCGTCGCGAACATGCACAACAATGTCGGCCTCCAGCACTTCCTCCAACGTCGCCCGGAAAGCAGCGATCAGCATGGTGGGCAGCTCGGAAATGAAACCCACCGTGTCGGACAGGATGACTTGCCGGCCGCTAGGAAGTTCCACGGACCGCATGGTCGGATCAAGGGTGGCGAAAAGCATGTCCTCGACCATCACGTCAGCGTCGGTCAAGCGGTTGAACAGCGTCGACTTGCCGGCATTGGTGTAACCGACCAGGGCGACGATGGGGTAAGGCACCTTGCGGCGACTGGCACGGTGAAGTTTGCGCGTGCGCGTCACCTGCTCCAGTTCGCGGCGGATGCGGGTGATGCTGACGTCGATCATGCGTCGGTCGGCTTCGATCTGGGTTTCACCGGGGCCGCCGACGAAGCCGAGACCGCCGCGCTGGCGTTCCAGGTGGGTCCAGGACCGCACCAGGCGGCTGCGGGCATATTCCAGCGCCGCCAGTTCGACCTGCAGCGTGCCTTCCCGGGTGCGGGCGCGTTCGCCGAATATTTCCAGGATCAGGCCGGTGCGGTCGATCACCTTGCATTTCCATTCGCGCTCCAGATTGCGTTGCTGTACCGGCGAAAGCTGGCCGTCGACAATCGTGACGTCGATGTCGAGCGCTGCGATCAGGCCTCTCAGTTCCCCGAGCTTGCCTTTGCCGAACAGCGTCCCCGGTTTGGGATTGGAGAGCGGCACAACGGCCTGCTCGGCGATTTCGAGATCGATGGCGGTCGTCAAACCGACGATTTCGGCCAACCGCGCCTCGGCATTGCGCAAGGGCGCGCCGGACGGCCTGTTGCGCTTGAGGTCGGGATGCAGAACCAGCGCTCGTCCCGTCGCCGTACGCTCGACCTCTACCGGTACACTCGGAAATTCACTCGGCTTCAGGGTTCGTTGCCTCGTCCGGGTCGAACAGCTGGATCGGCTGCGACGGCATAACGGTGGAGATGGCATGTTTGTAAACCAATTGGACGTGCTCGTCCCGCCGCAACAAAACACAGAAATTGTCGAACCAACTGATGACGCCCTGAAGCTTGACGCCGTTGACCAAAAAAACGGTCACCGGAAGCTTGCTTTTGCGGACATGATTTAGGAATCGGTCTTGCAAATTTTGTTGTTTGTCGGAGGACATTGCTTTTCCTCTCCTTGTTATTGGAGCCAACCACGGGCTCTCTTTTTATTGGTCCTCTCAAAATGGTGCCAAACGCCGCCAATCTCAAGAAACTTCGGCGTGATCGCCGGGATTAACCATGTATTCGGCGTAGAGTTCGCGCAATCTCAGACCCAAAGGCCCCGCTTTTCCGCCGTTCAGCAGCTCACCGTCGATGTTGACCACCGGCGTGACCAATGACGTGGCGCTGGTAACGAAGGCTTCCGCCGCAGTTTTGGCTTCATCGACGCTGAATGAGCGTTCGACGATCTTTATCTGCGCCTCTTCGGCCAGACGCTGAACGGCGGCCCTCGTAATACCAGGCAATATCGAATTGCTCAGCTGGCGCGTAACCAGATTACCGTCGGCGTCAATGATCCAGGCGTTCGATGAACTGCCTTCGGTGACCATGCCGTCTTCCTCGACGAACCAGGCCTCATAGGCGTCGGCTTCGCGGGCTTCCTGTTTGGCCAGAATGTTAGGCAGTAGGGAGACCGATTTGATATCGCATCGCGCCCAGCGCGATTCCGGCACCGTGATAACCTTGACGCCTTTTTCCGCCGCCGCGTGCGCCAACCGTTGTGAACGCGCTGTGATGACAAGGGCCGGCCTGGCGTCTTTGGGAAAGGGATGATCGCGCCGGGCGACGCCGCGCGTAACCTGAAGATAGACAATGCCGTTGCGGACCCGGTTGCGCCTGATGACTTCCAAGATCACGTTGGACATTGCCGCCCGCGTCATGGGCGGATCAATACTGAGTTCCGACAACGAACGGTCCAGACGGTCGAGGTGGGGTGCGGCGTCAACCTGGTTTCCCTCGACAACCGCGATCACCTCGTAGACGCCGTCGGCAAATTGATAGCCGCGGTCTTCGATGTGGACGGCGGCGTCGGCCATATTGACGTATTGGCCGTTAACGTAGGCGATGCGCGACATCGCTGATCCTCTTCAAAATCGCCAAATCTATCGGCGCCAGAATGATGGGCTGAATAGCACAAGTACGGTCAACAATTCCAGGCGTCCCAGCACCATGGCGGCAGCCAGAAGCCATTTGGCCGTGCCGGGCAGGTAAGCGTATCCGGCGTCCACCGCACCGGCGAGGGCCGAGCCGTCCCCTGCCCCGGCGTTGGAGAGCGCGGCAACGGTAAACGAAATTGCATTTTTGAAGTCGACGCCGAACCCGGCCAGGGTTAGCGTTAGGATCACTTGGGTGAGGAGAAAGACACAGAAATAACTCCAAACCGCGCGCATCGTGCCTTCGTCGACCTGGCGCTGGCCCAGGCTCGTGCGCACGATGCCGTGAGGATGGGAAAGGCGCTTCATTTCCCGCGCGCCCATCTTCATCAGAACAGCGAAGCGCAGGGTTTTCAGCCCGCCTGCCGTCGAGCCGGCTGTCCCACCGACGATCATCAACATCATCATCAGGAGCGGCGCGACCAGAGGCCAGGCGGACGGGTCGCCCGTTACGAGGCCTGTCGTCGTCACGGCGGATACCGCCATGAAAGCGCTCTGGCGAAAGCTGCTGCCCCAGGGCATTTCGGCCCCCAGCATGAACGCCGCCGACAAGACGATGGCGGCGGCCAGGGCCAGTCCGAGCAAAAGTTTTACTTCCGGGTCCGTGTGGTAAACCCGCCAGCCGCGACCTTGCGCAGCAGCCCAGTGGAATGTGAAGTTGATGGCGCCCGCAATCATGAAAAAGATCAGCACGGCTTCAATCAGCACGCTGTCGAACGCACCGATGGATTGGTCGCGGGTGGCAAAGCCGCCGGTGGAGAGCGTCGAAAGCGATTGCACAAACGCTTCGAACGGCGGCATGCCGACAAGCCATAGCAGCAGAGCGCAGGCCGCCGTCAACCCGGCATAGATGACCGCGATCGCGCGGAGGGCCTGAACGAATTGGCGGGTCATCGAATCGCGTTCGCCCCTCGGCATAGCGCTTTGGAAAAGCTGCATACCGCCGCCGCCTAGGAACGACAGCAGAACGAGCACCATGACGATGGTGCTGAGACCGCCCAGCCACTGCATCACGCCACGCCACATCAGCACTGAGCGCTCCGCGATATCGAGCTGATCGAATACCGTGGCACCCGTGGTGGTAAAGCCGGATACCGCTTCGAAATAGGCGTCCGCCGCAGTCGTGGCGATGCCGATGTTATAGAACGGCAAGGCGCCGAAGGCGGGCAGCACCGTCCACAACAGAATGGCGAGGACGAAACCTTCGCGCCGTCTGGGGGGCCGAGGCGCCACACCACGGGCGGCAATGATCAAGGCGCCGGCGCAGAATGCGGTCAGCAATGCGGAAATCAGGAACGCCCGGGCTTGTTCGTTTTCGTCGTACCCGAAGGCCGTGAGGGCAGGCAGCAGCATGCTCAGGGCAAATGCACCCAGCGCCCAGCCCAACGGTAGGAATGCGGAAGCGAAGGACATCCGTGAGGTTAGAAAAACTCGAGCCGGACAGCGAACATCTTCTCGACCTTTTTGACGGTATCGGCGGTCGTAAACATGACGATACGGTCATGGACCTGAATAACCGTATCGCCGCGCGGAATGATCACTTCGTCGCCCCGCGCCAGAGCGCCCACCAGCATGCCGGCCGGTAGGTCGATTTCGCGCAACGGCTTCCCGACCAACGGCGACGTCTCCAGCGCTTCCGCTTCAATCACCTCGGCCAAGCCGTCCGGCAGGCTGTGGACACCGCGGATGCGTCCCCGCCGGACGTGTTCGAGGATCCGGGAGACGGTGATCGCCCTTGGGTTGACCACGACGTCAATGCCCAAAGAAGTGATCAGTGGACCGTAGGACGCGTTGTTGATCAACGTCACCGCACGCGTACAGCCGTAGCGCTTGGCCAGCAGCGATGCCAGGATATTGACCTCGTCGTCATTGGCGACGGCGACAACGGTTTCCGTGGCCTGAACGTTGGCTTCCTCGAGCAATTCGCGGTCCAGGGCATCGCCGTTGAGAACCACCGTTCGCGTGAGCTGTTCGGCGACGAGTTCCGCTCTCTCCCGGCCGACTTCGATGAGTTTCGGCGTGACGTTGGGGTGCTCCTCCTCCAGCGCCTGCGCCAGGAACAGGCCGACATTTCCACCGCCGACGATGATCACGCGGCGGGCTTCTTTTTCTTCGTGGCCAAACGCAGCCATGGCGCGGGTCAGGTGCGGCGTCTCGACCGCGAAATACACCTCGTCGCCGATCGCCATGTGATCCTCGCCCCGCGGCACGATGACCTGGCCTTCACGGATGATGCCCATGACGCGGATATGCAAATCGGGGAACAATTCGGTGAGCTGGCGCAACGGGGTTTCGACGATGGGGCAGCCGTCCTCAATCCGGACGGCGATAACCCGGATGCGGTCGTCGGCGAATGGCAGCATATCGATGGCGCCGGGCACCTGAAGGCGGCGTGTGACGGCCCGGGCAATTTCGATCTCCGGCGAAATGATGACGTCGATCGGCATATGTTCGCGGCTGAACAGATCGCGCCAGATCGGTTGCAGGTAGCCCTGCGCCCGGATGCGGGCGATCTTGGTCGGTACGTTGAACAGCGAATGCGCCACCTGGCAGGCCACCATGTTGACCTCGTCGGCGAACGTGACGGCGACGATCATGTCGGCGCCGCCGGCACCGGCCCGTTCCAGCACGTCGGGTCGCGAGGCGTGCCCGACAATGGCCTGGACGTCCAACTGATCGGAGATCTTGGTGATCAACTCGGGCGTCTGGTCGATGACGGTAACATCGTTGTTTTCGCCCGCCAGATGGCGCGCAATGTTAAAGCCGACTTGACCGGCGCCGCATACAATTACTTTCATGACGCATTACCATGCTTTTCCGGGTCTCGTTCTTCTTTTTCTGTCCGCATCGTCGTTACCTAACCGCGCCCGCCGGCGTCAGGCCCCGCGGTCATTTCCGCCGATGCCCAAGGATTTGAGTTTCCGGTGCAACGCGGACCGTTCCATGCCGACGAAGGAGGCGGTGCGTGAAATATTGCCGCCGTAACGGGAAATCTGGGCTTGCAGATACTCTCGCTCAAACGCTTCGCGGGCCTCTCTCAACGGCAGCGCCATCAGTTCAATAGCGGAATTCGGCCGTGTCGCCATATGACCGTTGCCCAGTTCAGGCGGCAGCATATCGGAGCCGATTTTGGTTTCCACATCGCCCGGCACCATGATCAGCAAACGCTCGACCAGGTTGCGCAATTCCCGCACGTTGCCGGGCCAGTCGTGGGCCTGCAGTACCGCCAGCGCGTCCTCGCCGATATTTCGCGGCGCCTGGCCGGTCATTTCAGCGGCGCGGTTCATAAAGTGATGGGTCAGCTCGGGAATGTCTTCGCGCCGTTGCTTGAGCGACGGCACGTCGACCGGGACCACCGCCAGCCGATGGTAAAGATCGTCGCGGAAATTTCCGGCGCTGATTTCTTCCGCCAGATCACCGCTTGAGGCGCTGACGACGCGGACATCCACCGTAATCGTCGTATCGCCGCCGACGCGCTCAAACGTCTGGTCCTGCAGCACGCGCAAGATCTTAGCCTGGGTTTCCATCGGCATGTCAGCGACTTCATCGAGAAAAAGCGTGCCGCCGTGGGCCTGCTCGAACGTGCCGATCCGCGGCCCCTGATCCGATCCACCGCCTGCCTCGACGCCGAACAGCTCGATTTCCATCCGTTCAGGCGCCATCGAAGCGGCGTTGACCACGACGAAAGGTCCGTTCGACCGGAGGGATTCGGCGTGTAGCATGCGCGCCACGACCTCCTTGCCCGATCCCGCCGGCCCCGTTATCAAGACCCGGGCATTCGTCGGGGCGACTTTTTGGATCGCCGCGCGTAACTGAGCGATGGCTGCTGACGATCCGGTTAGTTCGGTTTCCGGGCCGGCACGCTGCCGCAGCTCCTGATTTTCCCGTTTCAGCTTTGCGGATTCAATTGCCCGGCCCACCGTGACGATGAGTTGTTCCGCCTTGAACGGCTTTTCAATGAAGTCGTAGGCGCCGCGGTGAATGGAGGAAACCGCCGTTTCAATATTGCCGTGCCCGCTGATCATCACGACCGGCATGTCCGGATGATCGGCCACGATGCGGTCCAGCACTTCGAGACCGTCCAGCTCACTGCCTTGCAGCCAAATGTCGAGGACGACCAGCGACGGCCTGCGTGCGGCAACGGTCGCCAAGGCATCCGCGCTGTTGCCGGCCAGTCGGGTCTCATATCCTTCATCGACCAGAATACCCGAGATCAGGTCCCGGATGTCCTTTTCATCGTCGACGACGAGAATGTCAGCCATGAGACCGAACCTTGTCCCGGTCGACCGCAGCCGTCTCGTATCGGGGTTTTTGTGCCTCGACGTCCGCCAGAGCGGCTCCGGCCGCCCGGTCGAATTCGAGACGGATCACGGCGCCGCCTTCCGCACGGTTGTTGAGGTAAAGCCGGCCACCGTGGTCTTCCATCACCTTCTGCACAATCGCCAATCCCAAACCCGTCCCCTTCACGCGATGGGTGACATATGGCTCCGTCAGCCGGTGCCGGTCTTCCTCCGGCAGGCCCGGTCCGTTGTCGGAAACCTCCAGCGCTACAATGCCCTCGGCATCCGTAAGATGAACCTTTATCTCACCCTCTGAACGACCGGCGTCGGCAAGCGCATCGGCGGCATTCTGCAACAGGTTTGTCAACGCCTGAGCCACCTGCCGACGGTCGCAGCCGAGCGTTACGGGCGTGTTGGGGAGATCGCTTTCAAAGCTGATTTCCGGATGGGCCACCTGCTGCATGAAAACCGCCTGCTTGGCGATCTCGACAACGTTTTCCGTCTCGAACCGCGGCGACGGCATACGGGCGAAAGCGGAAAATTCATCGACCATACGGCCGATGTCGCTGACCTGCCGGATGATGGTGTCCGTGCAACTTGCGAAAACCTCCGGTTCCGACGTCACTTGGCCAAGGTACTTGCGCTTCAGCCGCTCAGCCGACAATTGGATCGGCGTCAGAGGGTTCTTGATCTCGTGGGCGATACGGCGCGCGATATCGGCCCATGCCGACATACGCTGGGCCGTCACCAATTCAGTAATATCGTCAAAGGTGACGACAAAGCCTTCCGCTTCCGCGCCGCCCCGCTCGGCTGCGACCCGTACCAGCAGTATGTGAGGCCTGCCCTTCCGGACGATTTTCACCTGACCTTCGGCCCGTCGGCCCGGACGGTTTTTGGCTTCCAAAAACAATCCCGTCATTTCCGGAACGGCTTCGGACAATGGTTGCCCGGTTAAATTTTCAAGGGAGGATTCCAGCAGCGTGACCGCGGACCGGTTGGGCAGATCGATGCGGCCATCGGAATCCAAGCCGATGACGCCGGCCGACACGCCCGACAAGACGGCCTCGGTAAACCGGCGTCTTGTTTCGAGTTGTTCGTTGGCGCTCATCAATTCGCCGCGCTGTCCTTCAAGCTGGCCTGTCATCCGGTTGAAGGCGCGCGACAGGGTGCCCACTTCGTCATCGGCAGGCCCCTCCGGAACGCGCACCGAAAGATCGCCGTCCCTGATTTTTTCGGCGGCGCCCACCAGGCTCGATATCGGCCCGACAAGACGGGAGGCAAACGACAGAGCGAACCAGACGGCGGCCAGCAACAGGAGCAAAGCAACCACAAGAAAGATTAGGGCCTGGGTAATCTGCACCGTCGAGCGTTCGGATTCGAGGCGCATGTATTCGGCGACCGCGCTGCGGGTCTGCTCTGCATAGCCGACGACCTGGGGATCGACGTAGCGTCCGACGTAAAGAAAAACGTCTGATATGCGGTCGATCCTCACAAGCGCCCGGACCCGGTCGTCGTTCTGATGGGTAATGACGACGACCTCGCCGCTGCGCGCCCGTTCCATGGCGTCGTCCGGTATGGGTTCGAAGGCAATGGAGAAACCCAACGCTGAACGGGCCAAAACCCGTCCACTGCCGTCGACGACAATGGCTTCAGGCAGCGACCTCAAT
>CAYOAD010000051.1:0-21172 GCA_964401845.1 uncultured Rhodospirillaceae bacterium
CCGTTTTCGCCGCCAGCAGCGTCGCCGCGTGATCGCCGCCGACGAAGCCGGCGATGTTGGGCAGGAGGTGAACGTTGGCCCCGGGCGCGAATTCGAGCCCGATGTCACGGGCTTTGACATCTTGCGCCCGGTTCACCGCGGGTACGAAGGGCGACATGGCGAGCTGTTGGACCGGCAGGCCGAGCAGCAGGTGGTGCATCATGGTATTGCCCGCCACCACGGCCTCGACAATCGTTTGGGGATCGGCCTGGACCTCGGCGCAAAGCTCCACGGCCAGCCGGTTCAAAGCCGACACCGCCAGGGTGCGCAATTGTTCCGCGGTTTGGCCGTCGCGGCGGATTTTAGCGGCGTAGGCGATCAGATCGGCGCCGAAACTTGTTTGTGGATTTTCGCAACCCTTGCTGGCCTGAGTCGAACCCGTCCTGAGATCAACCAGGATGCCGGAGATATTCGTCGTACCGAGGTCGATGGCCAGGCCCAAGGCCGCTTGATCTTCGGGCCCCGCCGCGATGACCTCGCCATGCAGCGAGGCAAGCCACCCCCGCCAGCCCCAGCGACGGAGCTCCACCGCCAACTCGCGCATCAGGGCCGGGTCGAAGCTGCGGCAGACTCCCGGATGGTCGGTCTCAATAGCCCGCCGTAGGCGGTCGTCGTCCGCCACAACATCATCAAACGTTGGCGGATCCAGCTCAAACCGAACAATCTTAACGGCCGGGTCGATATCGAAGTCCGCCGCCGCTCCTTCGACGTTGGTGCGCAATGGCGCCGCCGTCGAACGCGGCGGCACGAACACCGTGCAATCTCCCATCGGCCGCGCCAAACAGGCCCGCCGCCAACCATGTTCGAGGCGCTCGGCCGAAACAACCTCCGATTCGGCCGCCGGCACGTCCGGACGTGGTCCATCGACGATCTGCACGAGACACGAGGTGCACGTTCCCTGCCCGCCGCAGGAGGTGGCGAGGCGGATGCGGTGACGCCGGGCGCAGTCCAAGAGGGTTTCGTCCGAGGCGCAGTCGACCGCCACGGCCATGGGCTCGAAGGCGATGCGCCAGCTGTCGGCCTCTGACGACTTCACCGTCACGCCGCCGCCGGATCCTGCCGCCGGTAACGGCATTTTTCACGGGCCTTGCAGCTCTCGCAATCCTTGGTGCTGTCCCAGCGCGGCATCGACTTGCCCAGGCCGAAGACCATCGATGACGATTTGACAGGATGAAGCATCGCGCCGTCGGTGACGCCCATGCCGATCGCGCCGCCCTCGGCAAGCTCGAACACCGTCCGCTGCTGAGCCAAATCGAAACCGTCGTTGCCGGGAAAGAGCGCGCTGCTGGCCTCAAGCCCGCCTGCTTTTGCTTCGGCGGCAATCAAATTGGCGACCGAGGTCGACAGTTCGAACAGGGCGGCAACGCCGATTTCCTCAAGCGCGTAGGCATTCAGGATCTGATTTTGTGCAAAAAGCGCCGACACCTTGGCCTCCAACCCGCCGCCAATCGTGGCCACGGCGGCCACGAGTGCGTCCGCCTCTTCCATGATCGCGGCGGCGGCCGGCGCCCCGGTTATTTCCCCTCCACCCTCCAGCAGGACGGTGGATTTTCCGCTGCCGAGTAAGCCGTATGAACGGTAGCTTGCACCCGGTTCGATCAATCCGTCGCGCCGCACAAGATCCGCCATGTCGTCCAGCGTCGCCTGAAACCGCTCGCCGCCCAATGACGAGCACTGCCGCGCCGACCACTGGGCGAGTTGATCGCGATTAACCAGATCGGGCCAGTCGGTGACGAGCGCCACGGGTTTGTCCTAGTTGGCGTACTTGCGGACGGATTCTGCCATGGCGACGACGTTCGCCACCGGCGCTTCGTCCGGGATGCTGGCAGCGCCGTCCAGGATGAAGCCGCCGCCCCGCCCGACCTTGTCGATCAGGTTGCGGCAGTAGTCATCGACGTCGTCCGGCGTGCCGGCAATCAGCAGCGACGGCGGCACGTTGCCCCGTAGGCAAACCGTGTCGCCCAGAACTTCCTTGGCTCGGATCAGGTCGGTGCGTTCGAACCAGTAGATCGCCTTGCCGGCGGGAATGTCGCCGATGTGTTCAAGCCGGGTGGTGCAATCGCCTTCCCACAGCAGGCAGGGTATGGCGCCTTCATCGATCAGGCGCAATACGACTTTGCGTAAGGAGGGCCAGAAAAAGGTCATGAACTGATCGGGCGACATGAACCCGTCCAAGCCCCAGTGCAGCGGAATGAAAACGATGGGGCAGCCGGTGTTGATGGTCCGTTCGGCCACGCCGGCAACCAGCAGTTCCCCGGCCTTGTCGATGGATTCGAGAAGTTTGTCCTTGTGGCGGAACATGTCGAGCATGCCACCCTTGGAGCCCCGCATGAAATCGGCGAACTGATCGAACGGCGCCTTGCAGAAGCCGCCCATCGCCATGGGATAGCCCGCCGCCACCACTTCCTGGCTGTAGGCGCCGAGCTTTCGAGCCGCCGCATCCATCAGCTCGCCGGCCTCGATCAGGCGCTTGAGTGAGGCGCGCAGCTCGGGGTGGGCGAAGCCGCGCATGCCGGAGATAAATCCCCATTCCGAGAGCGCCGGGAAGTTGGGGAAGTGCTGCAGGCCTTCGAAGGCCCCGCCGATACGGGGCAGGTACTTGCGCAGGTAAAATCCGGTGGGGTCGAAGAGATATTCGTCGTACTCGTCCGGCGACATGAATTCCTTATCGAGGTACTGGAAGCAGACGTTTTCATCGGTGCCGTGTCCCGGCCACTCCAGCGGCTTGTAATCCATGGCCTCAAGGGTCGGCCCGAAGGCATAGATACTGGGCGTCACGGCGTCGGGCTGCAGCAGGTCGATAGCTTGGCGCGTGGCGTCGATCGCCTTGTCGACGTCGTACATCGCCTCCTCGTAGGTAATGCCGGCCAGCGACGCCGCCCAGAACCGCGTGGCGTAGGCGAACGGCACCCGGTCAACCTCCTTGAGGGCAACGGAATCATATAGACGCGTGTTGCGCGCCTCGAAGAGCGTCCCGGCGTCCAGGGCGGCTTCGCCGTTTGCCATCAGGCCGCCTCCCCGATCCATTCCTTGCACTGCGTCACCGCCGTCATGGCATCCAACCCGAAGGCGTCGGCGCCGGTGTAGGTCCTAACCTGCTCGTCGACCTGGCCGCCGCCGATCATGATTTTGATGTCGTTCCGCAAACCCGCGGCCTCGATGGCTTCGATGGTTTCCTTCATGGAATCGAATGCCAGGGTGAGGAAACCGCTGAGGCCGACGACCTGCGGCTTGCCCTCCTCGATCGCCTTGATGAACTGATCGGGCTGAACGTCGATGCCGAGGTCGACGACCTCGAAGCCGTTCACGTCGAGCATGAAGGTGACGATGTTCTTGCCGATATCGTGCAGGTCGCCGTGGACCGTGCCAATCAGCACCCGGCCACCAGACTTCGTGTCTTCCGTGGCGTCCTTGGATATCAGCGGCTTCACCTTGGCGGAGATCTGTTCGAGCATGTCACCGGCCAGGATCAGTTCCGGAACAAAATACTCGTTGGCTTCGAACTTGGCGCCGACGATGTCCATGGCATCCCGGCACATCTGCAGGATATCCTCCGGCCCCTTGCCCTTTTCGATGTATTCATCGGTCAGCCTCAGGGCCGTCGTTTCGTCCATGCCGGCAATCGCCGTGACTAATTCGTCCACTGTCTCGCTCACGTTTCCGCTCCTCTAACCGCGAATGCTTATCACTCAAAATACCATAATTTAATTATGGATATTTTTGATTTATGGATCCAATTTGTCAATGAATATTGCCAATTTCGGGATTAGGGACAAAAAATATTTTGAAAATTGGATCCAATAATTGAAATTGACCGCTTGCCGCCGGAACTGCCATGCTCCTTCTTTTCGGGGCATTTGTCGGCGAAATGGGGATCAGCATGAAATTCCGTAGTTTGGGCACGCAAGGGCTGGAAGTCCCGGCCATCGGTTTGGGCTGCATGGTCATGCCGGGCTTCTATGCGCCGGGCGAGGAGGATCAATCCATCGCCACGCTGCACCACGCCGCCGAGATCGGCGTCAACTTCATCGATACCTCAGACCTCTACGGCGCCGGCAAGAACGAGGAACTGGTGGGCCGCGCGCTCAAGGGCCGGCGGGGCGACTACATTATCGCCACCAAGTTCGGCAACGTGCGCAACGCCGAGGGCAAACCCGACGTCGACGGCCGTCCCGAATACGTTTTCCAGGCCTGCGACGCCAGCCTCCAGCGGCTCGGCCTGGATGAAGTCGACCTTTACTACCAGCACCGTGTGGATCCAAAAGTGCCGATCGAGGAAACCGTTGGCGCCATGGCCGAACTGGTCAAACAGGGCAAGACCAAATACCTCGGTCTGTCGGAGGCAGCGCCCGAAACGGTGCGTCGCGCCCATGCCGTTCACCCCATATCGGCGCTGCAGACCGAGTATTCGCTGTGGACCCGGGATGCCGAGGAGGACTTGTTGCCGCTCTGCGCCGAGTTGGGCATCGGCTACGTCGCCTATTCGCCCCTGGGTCGCGGCATTTTCGGCGGCGGCATTACCGGCGCCGACAGCCTCAGCGAAAACGACCGGCGGCGCGACCACCCGCGCTTTCAGGGGGAGAACCTGGAGAACAACCTGAAACTGGTCGAGCCCGTGCGCGAACTGGCCGACGCCAAAGGCTGCACGCCGGCACAGATCGCCCTCGCCTGGATCCTCACGCGCGGCGACCAGATCGTACCGATCCCGGGGACCCGCCGCTCAGATCATCTGGAGTCCAACGCCGCCGCGATGGATATCGACATCAGCGCGGATGAACTGGCGGCGCTGGATGCGGCCCTGCCCGCAGGCGCCGCGTCCGGCACGCGCTACCCGGCCGGCGGCATGAAGTGGCTGAAGTTGTGACCTAGTTCATCGTCATTGCGGAATTTGCGTCAGCAAATGTCCGGAATCCATTCCTGAGCGCCGAAATCACGAGAGCGCCTGGCATGCGGACACTCCACGGCATGGATTCCCGCTTTCGCGGGAATGACAAGAGAGTTGTAGGCCACCCTCACCCCAGATCCCGTTCCAGGCGGTCCAACGTCTGCATGGCGGGCAGGACCTGGGCGAAGCTAGCGTTGGGCTCGCGGCCTTCCTGGATGGCGGCGATGAACTCCCTGTCCTGAAGTTCAATGCCGTTCATGGAAACCGCCACGTCGGAAAGGTCGATGGCTTCGTCCCGGCCGTCGTAGAGGTCGTCGTAGCGCGCCAGGTAGGTTCCGTTGTCGCAGATGTAGCGGAAGAAGGTGCCGAGCGGGCCGTCGTTGTTGAACGACAACGACAGTGTGCAGATGGCGCCGGACGGCACCTTCATGCCGATGCTCATGTCCATTGCGATACCGAGGTCGGGGTGAATCGGACCCTGCAGCGCCTGGGCTTCGGACGCCGTCTCACCGGTCTGATACTGGAACAGATCCACGGTGTGACAGGCGTGGTGCCAAAGGAGGTGATCGGTCCAGCTGCGCGGCTGACCCAGAGCATTCATATTGGTGCGGCGGAAGAAGTATGTCTGCACGTCCATCTGCTGGACCTTCAAATCACCGGACTGAATGCGGTTATGGATCCATTGATGGCTCGGATTGAAGCGCCGCGTATGGCCGGCCATGGCCACAAGACCGGTTTCCTGCTGCTTGGCCACCAGGCTTTCGGAATCGGCGAGATTATCGGCCATCGGGATTTCGACCATGACATGCTTGCCGGCATCGAGGCATTGGAGCGCCTGGGCCGCGTGCATCTGGGTCGGTGTCGCCAGGATGACGGCGTCAACTTCCGGCAGGGCCAGGCTGTCCGCCAGCTCGGTCGTGAAATGGCCGACGCCGTGTTCCTTCGCGTAGGCCTCGGTAGCGTCGGCGCGGCGGCCGACCACGGAGACGACTTCCGCGCCATCGATAACCTTGATGGCATCCAGGTGTTTGGTGCCGAATGCGCCGGCGCCGGCGAGACATATTTTCATGCCGCTTACTCCGCTGTCGCCGGTCAGCCCGGCTGGTTTTCCAAGATGATGTGTCCCACGGCGGTGTTGGACGCCGGGACATGGTAGTGACGGTGAACCTCAACGGCCTGCTCGTCCAGGGCGCCGCGCATGACATGCCACATGACCAATTCGACGCCCTCCGAGCCGGCCTCGCGCAGATACTCGACATGGGGAATGGCAGCGGCAGCCTTGGGATCGTTGGCCAGCTGGTCGAGGAAGTTACCGTCGAACTCGGCATTGATCAGACCGGCGCGTTCCGCCTGCAACTGGTGTGACATGCCGCCGGTACCGAGGATGACGACATTGAGATCCCGATCGAAGCTTTCGACCGCCCGGCGCAACGCCTTGCCCAGATTGAAGCAGCGGTTGCCGGTGGGCGGGGGATACTGCACGACATTGACGCAGAGCGGAATGACCGGGCAGGGCCATTGATCCGGCTGACCGAACATCAACGACAACGGCACCGTCAGGCCATGATCGACATCCATCTTGTTGACGATGGTGAGATCGAACTCATCGAGAATGACGGACTGGGCGATATGCCAGGCAAGTTCGGGGTGCCCCTTGACATTCGGCACGGGGCGAGGCCCCCAGCCTTCGTCGGCGATGGTGTACTCGGCGGCGCAGCCCAGCGCAAAGGTGGGGATCAGTTCCAGCGAAAAAGCGGTAGCGTGATCGTTATAAACGACGATCAGCACATCGGGCTTGGCCTCGGCGATCCATTTCTTGGATTTTTCGAAGCCGTCAAACAGCGGCTTCCAGTAGTCATCGCCCGTCAGGCCTTGATCGACCGCCACCCCAATGGCGGGCACATGGGACATGGCGGCGCCGGCAGTGATTTTAGCCATCGGCCCACTCCGATCTGCTGCGGTTGCCGTCGATGGGGCGGCCGCCTTCGACCATCATCTTGCGGTAGTCGTCCCGACTCATGCCGGTCATCAATCCGGCGAGGTCCTGAAAGGTCAGACCGTCGGTCGCCGCCAGCTTGGAGGTGTAGTAGACGTTGCCGCCGAGCCGCAGCATCTCGTTCCACTCTCTGTTCAAGACCGCCTCGCGCTGCTCCGCCGACATCGGAAAGCCGTCGAGATAGCCGGCCTCATCGGCTTTGAAGGCCTCCCGGTTGTCGGCGTGCCGCAGCGACATGCAGAACATGTTGAGGTGGTAGCCCTTACGCGATTGTTGGGCGTCGAACACGTAAGTGCCGGGAATGTCGTGATAGTCTTGTTTGCTGGCCATGGCCGGTTCCACTATCCGTCCTGTTGGTTGATCAGTAATTTGAGTATGGCGTCCGCCCGCGCTTTGTGGTCTTCCTCGCCGGGCGCCAGACCCAGTTCGCCGATGCGCTGCTGCCAATCCGCGGTCGCCCGTGACATGCCGCCGTCGAGGCCCAGTTCGTCCACCGTCAGCGCCACTTCGCGCATTTCGGCCGCCCGGCGCAGGCCGTGCGTAGTGACGCGTTCCATCATATATGCGGCGCGTGCCGGCCAGTCGAAGCCGGGATAGGTTTTTTCCAGGCTCTCAAGCACGACATCCTCGACACCGGCCTGGCGCGCTGCCAGGACACATTCCAGGACCAGCGCTTCCATGCCCTTGATCATGACGCTGCGCATCATCTTGATGGATGAGGCGGTGCCCACCTCACCTTCGGCAATCGTGGCGTTCATGTCGAGGCGCTCCATGACATCCAAGGCCGCCTCGGCGTGCGGACCGCTCAGCAGCATCGGCGATTTGTGCAGGGCGGGACGAATGGGCGACATGATGGCGACATCGACATACCGTGCGCCGGCGGCCTCGATGGCGGTGGCCGATCGGCGCTTGGTGCCGGGCGCGCAGGAATTACCGTCCAGGAACATGGCATTTCGGGTGAGATGGGGAACAGCGGCCTTGGCGACGGTTTCGGCCTGATCCGCCGTGACCAGGGAGAAAATCAGCTCGGCACCGGCAAGCGCTTCGCCCAGGGTCGCCTTGCCCGCGACGCCCGAGGCCTCATAGTCCGCGAACTTGCCCTGCGAGATCTCGGCAACCGGATCGTCGGTTTTGATGTCGTAGGCGGCGGTCGATCCGTCCCCACCGACACCCCATCCCTCGACGATAGCCGTCGCCGCCTCGCCGAACCCGACAAAGGCGAGATCCAGTTGCCCGATGTTTGAAACGCTGTCCATGCTCATTTGATATCATTCAACACTTCGCGGGCGAAATTGGATGATGGTTTTCGCTATTCATTTTTTGAATAGACCATCCTTCAGCTGCGCGAAGCCTTCTTCCCCGTTGCCTTTAGTATGTCGAGAAACTGCTTCTGCGTTTCAGTCGGCCGCCAGTCCCGCCTCAGGGTCAGGCCGATCTGGCGCTTGGTATCGGCGGTGTCGAAACTCAACCGGGTGAGCTGGCCGAACTCCTCCTCATGCCGGATCTGGTGGGCCGAGATCAACGCCAAAGCATCGCTGCCCAGCAACAGACCCCGGATCAGCACGAGGGAACTCGCTTCGATCAGGTTGACGGGTTGGGTTTCCGTCTCGAACAAAGCCTCGAAATGATCTCGCGTCGGCGTGGCGCTGCGGGGCACGATCCAGGGGAAAGCGGCAAGTTGCGCTGATTTGATCTTGCGCTTAGCGGCCAGGGGATGGCCGGCCCGCGCGGCAATGCACAAATTGTCCTCAAGAAGTGACGTCTGTACTACGTCGTCCACGGGAACCGGGTCGCGCAGCGCGCCGATCAGCAGATCGAGATCACCGTGGCGCAATCCATGCAATAGATCGTCGTAAGGGCCGTCGACCACGCTGATGCGAACCTCGGGGCGCGCCTTCATCAAGGCCATGATGGCGGTCGGCAGGATGAAGGTTCGGGCCAAAGGCATGGTGCCGATGACGAGGCGGGCCGACGCGGTGCCCTTCCACTCCTCGATGGCGGCGATGCCTTGCTCGAGTTCCGCAAAAGCCAGCTTGGCATGCTGGGCCAGGACCTGGGCCGCGCGGGTCAGGGCGATACCTTGGCCCGATTTCTCGAACAACGCCATGCCGGACAAGCGTTCCAGGTCGCGGGCGGCGCGGTGGAGGGAGGGCTGGGAGATGCCGACGCTGCGCGCGGCCAAGCTGAAGTTTTCGGACCGGGATATGGCCGCCAGCGCCCGAAGCTGCACGCCGGTTACCAGGTCGTCGAGGTTGGCGAAGCCGCGTCCGCGCTTGCGCTGGCCGATGCGCGCCGTCTCCCTGGCGCCTGTTTCCAGATAGCCGAGCGTGCGCTCGACGCGTTCGACAAACAGCTTCCCCGGTTCGGTGACAAACATACCCTCGCTGCGACGTTCGAAGAGCTGGACATCGAGATCGCCCTCCAGTTTGGCGATGGCCTGGGTTATGGCGGGTTGCGACAGGTGCACCACCGCCGATGCGCCAAGTATGCTCTGGTGACGGGCAACCTCCCGGATGGCCCGCAAGTGACGAATGTTGGGTGCCCGGCCGTCCACGCCTCACTCCCCTGTTTGCAACAGCGTTTTCTCCTATAGAAAGAACTTATATCACCGGAGCTAATCTGAAATGTGAATTCGAAAAGACCTGATGGATGATGAAGATCGCAAACAGAAGAAAGCAGGAAACATGACCGACAACAAATCCGCGCTGGTCGTCAGCGCCCATGCCGCCGATTTCGTCTGGCGGGCTGGCGGCGCCATCGCGCTGCACCAGTCGCTGGGCTACGACGTAACGGTGGTTTGCCTGTCCTACGGCGAGCGCGGCGAATCGGCAAAGATCTGGAAACAGGAAGGGGCGACGCTGGAGGACGTCAAGTCGGCCCGCCGCGACGAGGCGGAAGCGGCGGCCAAAGCACTCGACGTTCATGACATCCAGTTTTTCGATCTCGGCGATTATCCGCTGGAGATGGACCGCGAGGCCAAGTACCTCCTGGTCGACCTCATGCGCGCCGTGCAGCCCGACTTCCTGATGAGCCATTCGCACTACGATCCCTATAACACCGATCACGCCTACGCCACGCGCGTGACCATGGAATGCCGCATGATCGCCCAGGCCTGGGGCCACAATCCCGGCGAAAAGGTACTGGGTGCGCCGCAGCTTTATCTGTTCGAACCCCACCAGACCGAGCAGATGGGCTGGAAGCCCGACGTCTTCCTCGACATCACCGAGGTCTGGGACAAAAAACGCGCCGCCATCGAATGCATGCAGGGTCAGGAGCATCTTTGGGATTTCTATACCAACGTCGCGGAAAACCGGGGCAACCACTTCCGGCGCAACTCCGGCGGCCAGGCCGGGGGGCGCAATGCCCGTTACGCCGAAGGTTTCCAGTCGGTCTATCCGCGCACCGTGGATGAACTCTGATGAACGTTGTTGTCCAGAACATCGACCGGGCGGAGGCTTCCGTCATCGCGGCGCTGGCGGATTGCGGCGTTGCAACCGTACACGAAGCCCAGGGTCGCAAAGGCCTCCTCGCGTCCTACATGCGGCCGATTTACACCGGCGCCAGCGTCGGCGCCTCAGCGGTGACGATCTCCGCCGCGCCCGGCGATAACTGGATGGTCCACGTCGCCATCGAACAGGTCCAGGGCGGCGACATTCTCGTCCTCGCCCCGACCTCACCCTCCGACGCCGGTTATTTCGGCGATCTCCTGGCCACCTCCATGCAGGCCCGCGGCGGGGTCGGCCTGATCATCGATGCCGGCGTGCGCGACATCCGCGATCTCACCAAGATGCACTTCCCCGTCTGGTCCAAGGCGATCTCGGCGGAAGGCACCGTGAAGGAGACGTTGGGCTCGGTGAATGTGCCCGTCGTCTGCGCCGGCGAGCTGGTCAATCCGGGCGACGTGATCGTCGCCGACGACGACGGCGTCTGCGTCGTACGCCGCGACGAGGCCGCCGCAGTATTGGAAAAGGCTCAAGCGCGACTGGCCAACGAGGAAGAGAAGCGCCAGCGCCTGGCATCGGGGGAACTGGGTCTCGACATGTACGGCATGCGGGAGCGGCTGAAGGAAAAAGGCCTCAAATATGTCTGAGGGCGTCTCCTGCATGTGGATGCGGGGCGGTACCTCCAAGGGCGGGTATTTTCTGGCCGACGACCTGCCCGCCGACCCGGCCGCGCGCGACGCCTTTTTACTGGGCGTCATGGGCTCGCCCGATCCGCGCCAGATCGACGGTCTGGGCGGGGCCGATCCGCTGACCTCCAAGGTCGCGGTGGTCTCGCCGTCGGCCCGTGACGGCGTCGATGTCGATTACCTGTTCCTCCAGGTCATGGTCGACCAGGCCATCGTCACGGACGCCCAGAACTGCGGCAACATTCTGGCCGGCATCGGCCCGTTCGCCATCGAGCGCGGTCTGGTGGAGGCCCGCAACGGCGAAACGCCGGTGACCATCTTCATGGAGAACACGGGCCAGGTGGCGGAAGCCAAGGTGCAAACGCCGGGCGGTAGCGTTGCCTATGACGGAGAGGCCCGGATCGACGGCGTCCCCGGTACGGCGGCGCCGGTCGCCATCACCTTCCGCGACACCGCCGGATCGAGCTGCGGTGCGCTGTTGCCGACGGGAAACGCCGCCGATGAGATCGATGGCGTGGCGGTCACGCTGATCGACAACGGCATGCCCTGCGTCGTCATGCGAGGCTCGGACCTGGGCATCAAGGGTACTGAATCCCGCGAGGAACTGGATGCCGACGAGACGCTGAAGGCCATGCTGGAATCGATCCGCCTGCAGGCGGGACCTCTGATGAACCTGGGCGATGTGACCGACAAGACGGTGCCCAAGATGACGATGGTCAGCGCGCCCGCCGCGGGCGGCGCGGTTTCGACCCGCACCTTCATTCCCCACCGCTGCCATGCCTCAATCGGCGTGCTGGGCGCCGTCAGTGTCGCAACGGCCTGCATGATGGATGGCTCGCCGGCGGCCGAACTGGCCGACATCCCGGCGGGCCGCTCCAAGTCGCTAGAGATCGAGCATCCCATCGGCCAAACCACGGTGATGCTGGAGACCGGCGACGGCGGCGCGGTGGACACCGCGGCCATCCTGCGCACCGCCCGGAAACTGTTTGACGGCGACGTTTTCGCAACCTAAGCCAGGAACGAGATAGCGTCATGGACCCCGATTACCTGCCCTTCCATCCCAATCCGTCGAAGCCCGGCTTTGCACCGCCGCCGGGCGCCGTCGATGCCCACTGTCACGTCTTCGGACCGGCGGCGGAGTTCCCTTACGCCCCGGAACGCAAATACACGCCCTGCGATGCGCCCAAGGCGAAACTGTTCGAGCTCAGGGATTACCTGGGGTTCGAGCGCAATGTCATCGTCCAGGCCTCCTGCCACGGGCGCGACAACGCCGCCTTGGTGGACGCCTTGAATGCGGCGGGAAACCGGGCCCGTGGCGTCGCTGTCGTGGGCGCGGACGTCAGCGACGACGAGTTGGCCGAGATGGATGCCGCCGGCGTGCGCACCGTGCGCTTCAACTTTGTCAAGCGTCTGGTGGACGCAACCCCGAAGGAAGTATTCCTCGGCATCGCCGAACGCATCGCCAAACTGAACTGGCATATCGTCGTCTACTTCGAAGCGCCGGATCTTGAGGAACTGACGCCGTTCCTCGGCCAGCTCCCCACCACCATTGTGGTCGATCACATGGGCAGGCCCGACGTGACTAAGGGCGTCGAGCATCCGGATTTCCAACGCTTCCTCACCTTGATGGATGAGAACGAGAATATCTGGACCAAGGTGAGCTGCCCCGAACGGCTGACGCACGACGGCCCGCCCTACGATGACGTGGTGGCCTTTTCCAAAACCCTGGTCGAGCGTTTTCCCGACCGCGTTCTCTGGGGTACAGACTGGCCGCACCCCAACATGAAATCGCACATGCCCGATGATGGCATGCTGGCGGACATGATCCCCAGGATCGCTGAGACGCCGGCGCTGCAGCAGGACCTGCTTGTCAACAATCCCCGCCGGCTTTATTGGCCGGAAGAATGAATTAACGAGGAAAATCATTCCATGACCCGAAATCCCCCCCAAGAAATACCCGGCACAACCATTTTCGACGGCGACATGGCGATGAAGGGCTACGCCCTCAACGCCATGTGTTATTCCTTCAACGAAGCGGCGGGGCGCGAAGCCTTCCTGGCCGATGAAGACGCCTACTGCGACAGGTTCGGTCTCAACGACGAACAGAAGGCGGCGGTGAAGGCGCGCAACGTGCTCGACCTGATCGCTGCCGGCGGCCACATCTACTACCTGGCCAAGTTCGCCGGCATCTTCGGCCTGGGCGTGCAGGACGTCGGCGCCCAGCAGACCGGCATGAGCGTCGAAGACTTCAAAGCGAAACTCGTTGCGGCGGGAGATTAGATCATGGCTAAAATCGTCGGTGGTCTCACAACCTCGCACATCCCGGCAATCGGCAACGCCATCGCCAACAACCTGCAGGACGAGCCTTATTGGAAGTCGTTCTTCGCCGCCTATCCGCCCGTGCGGGAATGGCTGAACGACGTCAGGCCGGACGTCGCGGTGGTCATCTACAACGATCACGGGCTCAACTTCTTCCTCGACAAGATGCCCACCTTCGCCATCGGCGCAGCCGCCCAGTATCACAACGCGGATGAGGGCTGGGGCCTCAAGCCGATTCCGCCGTTCGCCGGCGATCCGGCATTGTCTTGGCACCTGATCGAACGCCTGGTCGAGGACGAGTTTGACATCACGTCGTGTCAGGAGATGTTCGTCGACCATGGCTTCTGCGTGCCCATGCAGCTTTTCTGGCCGCAGCGCTGGTCGCCCGAGATTCGCACCATCCCGATCAACATCAATACGGTCCAGCACCCGCTGCCCTCACCGGCGCGCTGCTACAAGTTCGGCCAGGCCATCGGCCGCGCCATTGAGAGCTGGGACGATGACGTCAAGGTCGTGGTGGTCGGCACCGGCGGCATGTCGCACCAGCTGGACGGCGAGAGGGCCGGCTTCATCAACAAGGAGTTCGACCTGATGTGCATGGAGAAGATCGTGCACGATCCGGAAGCTCTGACGAAGTATTCAGCCCACGATCTGGTACGCCTGGCCGGCGCCCAGGGGGCGGAGTTCATCCTCTGGATGGCCATGCGCGGCGCGTTGACGGGCAAGGTGACCCAGCTTCACAGCAACTACCACATCCCCATTTCCAACACCGCCGCCGGAATGCTGTTGCTGGAGAACGCGGCTTAGATCGGCAAACAGCGCTTTTTGCATTGGCCCGCCCGTCTGATAGGTTCGGTTCGCAGACAATGTTCAGAGGGCGGCAGGTGCCATGAGTTCGGCGGACAAAGTCGAAAGTTCGGTCGGCGATCCGAAACTGGTCGAGGCGCGGCAGCGGCAGATCGTCGACGCGGCGGTTAAGCTCTTTTCCGAAAAGGGTTTCTACCGCACCACCATCCTCGATATCGCCACCGAAGCCGGTACCTCGAGCGGCCTGATCTACAAATATTTCAAGGACAAGGACGACGTTCTCTACCTGTCGCTGCTACTGGTGCTGGAGACCTATGAGCGGGAAATTCCACCGCGCCTGGAGGGCATCGAGCACCCGGTCGACCGCCTGCGGGAGATCCTGCGCGCCTACTGCCTGATTATCGACGAACTGCGCGATGCCACAATATTGGCTTACCGCTCGACCAAGTCCCTGCCGCCCAAACGGCGAAAATTCATCAAACAGGCGGAAGAGCGGACCAACATGCTGGTGCGGGGTTGCCTTCAGGCCTGCATCGACGGCGGTTTCCTTAAACCGGCGAACCTCGATCTGCTGGTCTACCAGTTCGTCACCTTCTGCCACAATTGGGCGTTAAAACACTGGGCATTCCGGGAAAAATACGGCGTCGAGGATTATGTCTCGGAGGGCGCCGAGCTGCTGATCGTGCCGCATCTGACGGCCAACGGCCTGAAAGCTTTCAATCGAAACTAATCGTCAGGAATGACTCGACATTCACCGGGAGGTCGGGTTATTGTTCATTGTTTGTTGGACCACCAAACAATTCACATCGGAGCACTAAAATGAATGTGGATAATGCTCCCCGCAAAAAGATCGTCAATCTCACGCTGAACGGGCGGCCCCGCGAAGACGCGGTGTCGGACAATCTTCTGCTGATCGATTACCTGCGCGAAACAACCGGGTTGACCGGTACCAAGATGGGTTGCGACGGCGGCGAATGCGGCGCCTGCACGGTACTTGTCGATGACGAGCCCCACCTCGCCTGCCTGACGCTGACGCAATCCGTCGCGGGCAAGCGCGTGGAGACAGTGGAGGCCCTTGCCGACAACGGACGGATGTCGAACCTGCAGGCCGCCTTCCACGAAAAGCTGGGCGCCCAATGCGGTTTCTGCACGCCGGGCATGATCATGGCCTCGGAAGGCCTGTTGCGGGAAAACCCCGACCCGACGGCGGACGAAATCAAGGAAAGTCTCGGGGGCAACATCTGCCGCTGCACCGGTTACGTGAAGATCATCGAATCGGTCCAACAGGCAGCGGGTCAGGGAGAAGCCTCATGAACGACACGGCCCCCGGACGCGGAGACAAAATCAACAACGGCGCGGGCGACCGCATCCCACTGATCGACGGCATCGAAAAGGTTACCGGCAACGCCAAATACACCGCCGATCTCGACCATACCGGCGCTCTTGTCGGCCGCATCCTGCGCAGCCGCTGGAGCCACGCCGAAATTCTCAAGATCGACATCTCCAAGGCCCAGGCCCTACCGGGCGTCGAGGCGGTTATCACCGGCGACGATTGCGACAAGCCTTTCGGCGTGCTGCCCATCACGGAGAACGAATACCCCCTGGCCCGCGGCAAGGCGCGCTACCGCGGAGATCCCATCGCGGCCGTCGCCGCCGTTGACGAACAAACGGCGAATGCAGCGCTCAAACTGATCGAAGTCGAGGTCAAGGAACTGCCCGGCTACACCACGGCGGCGGAAGCCCGCCAAGCCGACGCCGTGGCGATCCACGACGATCTTCCGGGCAACCTGCTGCGCGAGCAGGACTATGAGTTGGGCGATCTTGCCGGCGGTTTCGCCGATGCCGATCTGGTGGTCGACGGCAAGTACGTCTGCCCCGAGATCAACCACATGCAGATGGAATTGAACGCTTCCCTGGCCGAGTTCGACCCTTACAAGGGCGCGCTTAAGATCCAGACCGTGACGCAGGTACCCTACTACCTGCACCTCATGCTGGCGCAGTGCCTGGATATCGACCCCTCCCGCGTCCGCGTCATCAAGCCGTTCGTCGGCGGCGGTTTCGGTGCGCGGGTCGAGGCGCTCAACTTCGAAATCATTACCGCCCTGCTGGCCAAGGCCTGCGGCGGCAAAGTGCGCCTGACGCAAACCCGCGAGGAATGCTTCATCAATCACCGCGGCCGCCAGCGCCAGGACATCGACCTCAAGATCGGCGTGAAACAGGACGGCACGCTGACCGCCTGCGACCTCAAGGTGGTGCAAGCCGGCGGCGCCTATGCCAGCTACGGCATCATTACGCTGCTTTATGCCGGCGCGGCCATGAACGCGCTTTATCAGTTGCCGGCCTTCAAGTATTTCGGCCAGCGCGTCATGACCAACACGCCGGCCTGTGGCGCCATGCGCGGCCACGGCTGCGTCGATAGCCGTTATGCCTTCGAGGCCCTGTTCGACGAGGCGGCGGAACAGCTGGACATCGATCCCTTCGAGATCCGGCGCAAGAACTTCTTCGACGTGCCCTACGAGACCATCAGCGGCGCCAAGATCATGTCATACGGTCTGCCCGAGGCGCTCGACTGGGTCGAGGACGCGTCCGACTGGAAAGGCCGCAAGGGCAACCTGCCGCGCGGCAAGGGACTGGGCCTCGGTTGTTCGAACTTCATCAGCGGTGCGCCCAAGCCGATCCACTGGACCGGTGAGCCGCACGCCACGGTCAACCTGAAACTCGACTTTGACGGCGGCGTCACCGTCATGACCGGCGCCTCCGACATCGGCCAGGGCTCCAGCACCATCCTGGTGCAGGCCGTGGCCAACCAGCTCGGCATCGATTACGAGCGCATCACGCTGGTGGCCAACGACAGCGCCATCACGCCCAAGGACAACGGCTCCTATTCGTCGCGCGTCACCTACATGTGCGGCAACGCCGCCATCCAGGCCGCCGACAACCTCAAGGAAGTCCTGGTTCAGGCCGCCGCCGACAAGCTCGACGCCAACCCGGAAGATATCGAATGCCTGGGCGAGGTTTACCGCGTCGCCGGCAGCCAGGATAAAGGCCTCTCCTTCAACGAGGTGGTGGCCCAGGCCCTGGTCGACACCGGCACCATCACGGTCAAGGGCACCTTCACGACGCCGCGCGAGTTTCAGGGTACCGTCAAGTTCCGCGGCGCCGCCGTCGGCCCGTCAATGGGCTATTCCTATGGTGCTACCGTGGCCGAGGTCACGGTCGACGAGGCCACCGGTCTGGTCACCGTCGACAAGCTGTGGACGGCGCTTGATTGCGGTTTCGCCATTAACCCGCTGTCGGTCGAAGGGCAGATCCAAGGCCAGGTCTGGATGGGTCTCGGTCAGGCGATTAGTGAGGAGGCCAAGTTCCACGAGGGTCTGCCGCTGCACGCCAACATCCTCGACTACAAGGTGCCGACCATCGCTGAATCGCCGCCCATCGAGGTCAAAATCGTCGAGAGCATCGACCCTAACGGCCCGTTCGGCGCAAAGGAAGCGAGCGAAGGCGCGCTGGCCAGCGCCATCGCGGCGGTAGGCAACGCCATCTACGACGCCGTTGGCATCCGCCTGCACGAAGCGCCGTTCTCGCCGGACCGCGTGCTCGACGCGCTGTTCCGCAAGGAACGCGCCGAGAAGAGCCAGAAAGCCAAGGAGGTGGCGTGATGGAAACGCTCCCCAATCTCAACCTTATCCAGCCCGCCACCATCGATGAGGCGCTAAGCGCCCTGGACGAGAACCCCGGCGCGCGGCTGATCGCCGGCGGCACCGATCTCTTGGTCAACATCCGCCGCGGCATCGTCGGAGCGGACGCCTTGATCCAACTCTCGGGTATCGAGGAACTGAAGACGGTTTCCGAAACCGACGACGGCTGGACCATCGGCGCCGGCGTCACGCTTTCCGCGCTGGCCAAAAACAAGGATCTGGCGGCCGTCTATCCCGCCCTCAACCAGGCCGCCCGGTCCGTCGCCGGACCGACCCACCGGGTCGTCGCCACGGTGGGCGGCAATCTCTGCCTCGATACGCGCTGCGTTTTCTACAATCAGTCTGAATGGTGGCGCGAGGCCAACGATTATTGCCTCAAGGCCAGCGGCGACACCTGCCACACCGCGCCGTCGGGCGAGATCTGCCACGCCGCGTTCTCCGGCGACCTGGCCCCGGCCCTGATCGCCTACGGCGCCACCGTCCGCATCGCCGGACCAGGGGGCGAGCGGCAAATTCCGCTGCACGAGATGTACCGTAACGACGGCCGCGATCACCTCTGTCTGGAGGACGGCGACATCGTCCTGAGCGTCCATCTGCCGCTGCCGCCTGAAGGCGTGCAAAGCGCCTATGAGAAAATCCGCGTGCGCGGCGCCGTCGACTTCCCGCTGGCGGGCGTCGCCATGGTGCTGGGCCAAAAGGACGGCGTACTAAGCCATTTGTCCATCGCCTTCACCGGCACGAACTCCAATCCGGTTAAGGTCGAACGGACGGAAGAGCTGATCGGCCTGGCGTTGGACGACGACGGCCTGGAGAAACTCGGACGCCTGCTGCCCAAGCAGATCAAGCCCATGCCGAGTACGTTCTACACGCCGCAGTACCGCCGCCGCGCCGTCACCAACGTGACCAAGCGGCTGGCGCAACGGCTGTTCGAATCGGACTAAGAGGCTACTGGACGCGGGTCCAGGTCTGCTCCTTGCAGAAGAACAGGACGCAGCCCGAGACCTTGAGGGTCTTGTCGTCGACCAGGACCATTTCGGAAGAATAGGTCTTGCCGTCCTCGGCATTGTAGATGGTGCCGTCCTCCCACTCGTTGCCGCCCTGGGCGACCATGCCCGCGATCATCACCGAGCCCATGATGGGCAGGGAGCGCTTGGCTTCGTCTTCGTTCAGTTTGTCGACCTTGGGTTTGCCGTTTTCGTCGTTGGGTTCCTTGAGCCAGACTACCTTGCCGCAAAGCTTTTCCGCGCACGCGTAAATCTGGACGTGGGCGCCCTTGCTCTCCGTCAGCCACACGCCCGTCGGCTCCGCCGCTTGGGCAGTCACGGCCGTCAGTGCGAAGGCCGCAATGGCCAACGCCCCCCCGATAAGTTTGTTCAGCATGATTGGCAACTCCGGATGACATTTGTGAGGTCGATGGATTGGAGGCCGGCGACCGGCCTTCAACCCGTTCAGGCATAATACTAGATCAGCACGGCGGCGGAATCGACAGCCCCGAAGAAAATGACCGGTCGTCCCAAACGACGAATTCGGCCGACCCCGAAATCGATCGTTATTTACTGCAGAACCCTTGGAACGCATCAGGCTCGCCACTCCCAGACAAAACGGCGACTATCTACAGGTGTTCTAGCGTTACGTTCCATCATGGATATGGGGCGGGTGGTCACTAAAACTCTACGAATACTTGTACATCCATGAAAAAACCCCTAGAATTTGTTGGAACAAACTCATCTTTTCCGAGCTAACGTCAGTAGGATCGAAATCAGAAAAAAATAATCGGATCTGATAAAGGGGGGCTGAAAATCCGGCACAAGCGCGCCTTGGCGT
Source organism: uncultured Rhodospirillaceae bacterium (assembly GCA_964401845.1). GTDB lineage: Bacteria > Pseudomonadota > Alphaproteobacteria > UBA2966 > UBA2966 > CAYFKJ01. The sequence goes on from CAYOAD010000051.1 coordinate 19,698, forward strand.
CTCGGATTTCAACATCATCGCATGGCAACCATTTCAGTGGTACCCGGGCTTACGCCCGTACCCAATCGCGGAAGGTGGACCGAAATCCGTGCACGGTCACGTCGTCGTGGCCCATACGCTCAAGCAACTTGAGACAAGCCATATTGGACATTGGACGTCCCTGTCTTGCGCCAGGAAATAGATATTGCGGCGCCTAATTGTGCTTTCGGTGACGCCCTATCTCCAACCACAATTTCACAACGTCTCTTAGTTGCACTGCGGTCACACGTGGAAGGCAGACGCGATAATCAGCTAGCTCCCCACTATTAGCGGATATTGCGTCGGTAATGCCCATTACATACCCAAGACACACGGGACTTCGTTCTTGGCAAATTCTGTGAAGACCATTTCCTTTATACAAATTATCCACTGCTCCCGCACTTCCCGAGAAGCCGAGGACGAAAACCAAAGCAGTCAATATGATCCGCATAAACAATCTCCCTAGGGCGACCTTATCTGTGGGATACCTTATGCTCCTTTAGCGGCACTCTAAAAGAGTAGACCGAAGTAGACCACTACCATCATGGTTTATGGTCAATATAACGGTGTGGATGCCAATTATGCGTTGGCGACCTATCACATCGGTGAGATATTGCGGACAAGCTTTGCATAGTAAATGCAAATTCAAGCTGTAGCTATTTTCAAACGGAAACAAATCACGTGGCCCGCTTATTCACAATTTTCGTTATTGCGCTGCTAGTTTGGGGACAGGCTGGTAAAAGCAGCGCTCAAAGTTACCATACCGTTGAAAAGCTACTTGCTGCCTGCAAGTTTTATGAAAAGTCGTCCCTCACAGTGGTTGAGGCGGTGGAATTCGAGCAATGTCGCTCGTTCATTGCTGGGTTTTTCGATGGCTGGACATACGCTCGCTTATATATTCGAGAAGCGAAGAAAACTGTATCTTCGGAAGATACCGACATATGTTTCCCTTTTGATGCCCAGTTTACTTACAAGCAACTCGCCCGAATTTTTATTAAATGGGCAGGGGACAATCCAGCGCAACATCATCACTCGGGCAGTCAGGGATTACGTTCGGCTTTTGGCCATGCTTTCCCCTGCTCCGAGTAAGAAGTCGGGCACAACAGTCGCGTCGGATCGCCAAATACCCAAATATCGTTCATCGGCGATGGGGAGGTTTTCTAAGTTGGGCGAGACATTCCTCATGCGTCATCCCGGTGTCAGTAGTCACTGCAACCGCCGACTTCCGAGGATGAACATAAGGTGCTGCTTTGGTAGCCGCCCACATACGATTTTCGATGGGCTGGGTTTCGTCACGTAAAACTTGAAGCATGTAGTCCAACGGCGTGAGGCCGGACGCGGCTAGGTCAGCACGTTGCGTCGCCGTCACCCGATTTGGGGTTCCAGCTTTCCTGCCGCCTGTCTTTTGACCTAGGGCCAAATCAAACCCCGATGCACACAAAATGCGTATTTTTTAT
>CAYOAD010000052.1:0-1569 GCA_964401845.1 uncultured Rhodospirillaceae bacterium
GAAGCGGCGCGCACGGCCGCAAAAATTGCCGCGGAAGCCGAGGCCAGGCGGAAAGTAGCAGCGCTGGAAAAAGCCAAGGCGGAAGCCGCCAAGCGGGAAGCCGAAGCGCGGCGGCTGGCGGAGGAAAAACGCCGGGCCGAAGAACTTTATGCCCGCCTTAAGGCCGAAGCCGAGGCGGAAGCCGAAGCCAAGCGCAAGGCTGAAGCGGCGAAGCAACTTGCCATCGATGCCAAACGCAAAGCCGAAGAGGAGGAGGTGCGGAAACGCAGGGCGGAAGAAGCCCGCATCAAGGCGGAAGCGGAAGCCGAGGTACAGCGCAAGGCCGAAGAAGCGAAACGGAAGGCCGAAGCCGAGGTTGCGGCCAGACTGCGGGCCGAAGCAGTGAAGCGCGAAGCCGAAGAGGCAAAACGGCAGGCGGCGGCCGATGCCGCAGCCGAATTGAAGGCCGAAGAAGAAAAACGCAAGATCGAAATAGCCGAAAGATTGAAGGCCGCCGCGCCCCAAGCCGTCCCGCCCTCGCCGATCCTCGTCGAAGAGGCGCGCCAGCAAACGGCTGCTGCCTTGCCCGCCGAACCGGTCCCACCGTCACAGGTCCTGATCGACGAGGCGAACAAATCGGTTCAGGCGGAGAAACCGGCGGCCGCGCCGCCGCCGCCCACCCCGGTCACGGTCGACCAAACCGAACCGCAGGACGCGCCGAAGGTTGAAGTCGCCAAGCCCACGCCACCCGCACCGCCCAAGCCGCCCTCCCCGGTCATCGTGGCCGAGGCCCGGGCGGCTGAGATAAAAGAAGCCGCCGAGGGTTCGGGCAGCGGCTTCAACGAGTTGGAAACGGGTGGGAAATCCGTACGCACCGCCGCCCTGGCACCGGAAACCATAGCGGTATCGACGTCGCCGAATTCGGCCCCGCCGCCCTCCGGTATTCTGGATGCCGGACTGCTGGCTTACCGCGCGCGCAACTACGAGGCTGCCCTGGACCTTTGGCTGCCGGCCGCGGAAAAAGGTGACCCGGACGCCCAGTTCTATGTCGGTGGGCTTTATCGCGACGGCGCCGGCGTGGACGAGGATCTGGCCCGTGCTTATCTCTGGTGGTCGCTGGCGACCGACAACGGACACCAGACCGCCAAGCGCTTCCTCGGCGAACTGCGCGCTGAAATGTTGCCCCACGAACTGGTGGGCGCGCAACGGCTTGCCGAAGCCTGGGAAAAACACAAAAAAAACACCCTGAATTCGGGATCTCGCAGCACCACCGCCAGCAAAACCGCCGGCGTTAATAATTTGGTATGATTCAACACGCGAAAATGACTTTCGCAGCGGTAAAAAGCCGCCGTAACATACGACCAGAACCGTCTCACGCATCATCCCGCCTGAACTCGAAACCAAGGGGGTAAGTGGGCGCGCCATGCTAGATCCCTATGAAGTCCTCGGCGTTTCGCGCGGCGCGAGCCAGGCCGAGGTCAAACAAAGTTACAGGCGGCTGGCCAAACAGTGGCACCCGGACCGCCAGCAGGGCGACGTGCTGGCCGCGGAACGCTTCAAGGAAGTCGCAGCGGCTTACCACCTGCTGGG
>CAYOAD010000052.1:1579-20274 GCA_964401845.1 uncultured Rhodospirillaceae bacterium
CCAGCGCAGCCGTTTCGACCGGGGCGAAATCGATGCGTCGGGTAAACGCCAGGCCAATTTCCGCCAATCGGGCACAAAACGGTCCAGGGCCAAGTCCCGCAGCGCCCAACGCAAATCGACGGGCAACCGCGGACAATCGGAAAAAGCCTCGGCCACCGCCTCTGCGGCCAACGCCGCCGGCGCGGAGGCGCCGCAGGCGTCGGCAAAGGCGTCCGAGCAAACCAAGGTCGAAGCGGCCGCCTTCGAAAATTTCGGCTTCGGCGGATTTTCCGCCAGCGATATTTTTCAACCGTTTTTCCGCGGCAAAAAGGATAGCCGGGAAGACCAGCCGAAGGGTAAGGCGGGTGACCACCGCTACCAGCTGGAGATCGGCCTGTTGGACGCCATCAAGGGCGGTAAGAAACGGTTGACCCTGGAGAACGGCAACGATGTCTACGTCGCCGTTCCTGCCGGCGTCGAGGAGGGCCAGATCATCCGCCTCAAGGGCATGGGCGAAGCGGCAAAGACGGGTCTTGGGGCCAAACCCGCCGGCGACGCCTTGGTGGAGATCAACATTCTGCCACACCCGGTATTCGTTCAGGTCGGTCAGGATATCCACGTCGAACTGCCGGTCACCATCCAGGAGGCCGTTCTGGGCGCCCAAATCGAGGTTCCCACCATCGACGGGCCGGTCAGCCTCACGGTGCCGAAAGGCTCGAACACCAACACGCGCCTCCGGTTGCGGGGCAAGGGCGTCGCCGAACGCAAGACGGGTGTACGGGGTGACCAGCACATGACGCTGCGCATCGTCTTGCCGGAAAACGACAAGGCGTTCACCCATCTGGTGAAGGATTGGGCGCCGGGCAACGATTACGATGTGCGAAAGGGCCTCAGGAAGAAATAGCCCAGGCCGGCGGCGCCGGATTGCGGGCAGGTGCTTGATGCAAGGTCGATTTCTACTTACCGCCGTTGCCTTGGTCTGGACGGCTGCCGCCGCCCAGACGTCCCCAGCGCGCCAGGTTGATCTGGAGCTGATCCTGGCCGCGGATGTTTCCGGCAGCATGGACCGCAAGGAAGCAAGGCTGCAACGTCAGGGTTTCGTCAATGCCCTCAAACACAGAGACGTTATCGCGGCCATTCGAAGCGGCCGCTTCGGGCGCATTGCCGTGGCTTACGTCGAATGGGCCGGGCCGGGGGTCCAGCGGGTGCTGGTTGATTGGACCGAACTTTCGGATGCAAAATCCGCCACACGATTTGCCGAAGCCGTCGGTCGACCCCAAATCCGAACTGAATTCTGGACGTCGATCAGCGCCTTGCTCGACGCCCTGGTGCCAAGCTTCGACGGCAACGGTTTCGACTCCCGCCGACGCATCATCGACATCTCGGGCGACGGGCCGAACAACAAGGGAGCCGTCGTGGCGCCGGCCCGCGACCGGGCCGTGGCCGCCGGCATCACCATCAACGGACTGCCCATCATCAACGAGCGCCCCGGCCCCTACCGCCTGTCGCAATTGCTCAATCTGGACGCTTATTTCGAGGACTGCGTCATCGGCGGTCCCGGCGCCTTCGTTATTGTGGCCGACGGCTTCAAGGATTTTGCCCGCGCCATCCGGCGGAAACTGATTCTCGAGATTTCAGGAGTTCCACCGCCGCCGAAACTGATCCGGGCCGCCGCCAGGCCGGACCGCCCCCCCTGCAACGCCGGCGAACTTCAGATCAAGGGCTTGAGGCTCGATCACCAATAACGCAAGGTGTCGGTCGCAAACTTTGGACGGAAACGGAATTGACTGCTTTGGCCGATAAATCGGAACAACCCGGGAACTGGGTCGGGCGGCCCGTCAAACGCAGGGAAGATGACCGGTTATTGACTGGGCGCGGTCGGTTCGTCGGCGACGTCACGCCGCCGGGATGCCTCCACCTGGCCTTTCTCCGCAGTCCCCTGGCAAATGCTGAGATCAACTCGCTCAACCTCGACGATGCGCGCGATTGCCCCGGCGTCGTGGCCGTCTTCAGTGGCGCCGACGTCGCCGGCCTGGGATCGCTGCCTGTAAATCCCATCATCGAGGATATGCGGGTTCCGCCGAGCCCAATTCTGGCACATGACAAGGTTACCGCTGTCGGCCAACCCCTCGCCGCCGTCATCGCGGACAGCCAGGCGGCGGCAACCGATGCGGCCGAACTGATCTTCGCCGATCTGGAAGAACTTGAAGGCAAAAGCGTCGACCCTGCATTGATCGCCAAGAATTGGCGTTCGGATGATTGCGACGCGGCCTTCGAGACGGCATTTGCCATGGTACAGGTCGATGTCGAACACCCGCGTCTTGCTCCCTCGCCCATGGAGCCGCGCTGCATGGTTGCCGAATGGCGCGAGGACCGGGACACCCTCACCCTGTGGACGGCGACCCAGACGCCGCACCGGACGCGCCGGAATATCGCCGAAATCATCGACCTGAATGAGGCGCAAATCCGCGTGGTCGCGCCGGATGTCGGCGGGGCATTCGGCATGAAGGCGTCCCTCTACCCCGAAGAAGTTCTGACCGCTTTCGCAGCCCACAAGCTCAAGCGGTGTGTCAAATGGGTGGCCAGCCGCTCCGAAGACATGCTGAGTGCCAGCCACGGGCGGGGCGCCATATCCCGGGGCGAGCTGGCGCTTTCACACGAGGGCGATTTTCTGGCCATGCGCGCCCGAATTCAGTGTCCGTTGGGCAATTGGCTGCCATTTAGCGCTGCCGTTCCGGTCTGGAACGCCGGTCGCATTCTCCCCGGCCCCTACGACATTGCCGCTGTCGACATCGACGTCGCCGCCCAAGGCTCAAATACCGCGCCTGTGGGCATTTATCGGGGTGCCGGCCGGCCGGAGGCCGCCATGCTGATGGAGCGTCTGGTCGATGCCGCCGCCCGGAAGCTGGACCTCGATCCGCTGGAAATCCGCCGGCGGAACGTCATCGGCAATAGCCGTTTCCCCCACCGCCACACGACGGGGAGTATTCTCGATTCCGGCGATTTCGAGGCCACCCTGGCCGCCGCCGGCGAACTTTCCGGCTACACCGAATTGAAACGGTCGCGCCGGCAGCGGCGCGAGGCTGGAGAGCTGTTCGGCATCGGCATCTCGGCGTACGTCGAACCCAGCGGCCAGGGCTGGGAGAGCGCCTTGGTGCGGGTCGAGGCGGACGGCGTCATCACGGCCGCCTCCGGCTCCAGCGCCCAGGGACAGGCGCGGCAAACCGCCTACGCCCAGATCGTCGCCGACGTCTTCGGGGTCGATCCAGGCCGAATAGATGTTTTGTTCGGCGACAGCGCAACCGCGCCGGCCGGGATCGGTGCACTGGCCAGCCGGTCAACGGCGATTGGCGGCAGCGCCATGCTGCAGGCCGCCCGGGAGGCCTTGAAATTGTCGCAACAAGCCGGCCCCGGCGAGGCTGTAGAGGCCGAGGCCGTCTATCACAACGAGGGCGAAGCCTGGGGTAACGGCTGCTACGTCGCGACGGCCTCGGTCGATCGGGAGACCGGCGCCGTCTCGGTTGAGCGATTATTCTGTGTCGATGATGCCGGAACCATCGTCAATCCCCTGTTGTTGGAAGGCCAGGTGATGGGCGGCATCGCCCAAGGTCTGGGTGAAGCGCTGATGGAGCACATCGTTTACGATGAGGACGGCCAGCTGTTGACGGGATCGCTGATGGACTATGCCCTGCCGAGGGCCGATGATATGCCGGAAATCGGCCTGCGCTCGCTCGAAACGCCGTCACCCTTTAATCTGCTGGGGGCCAAAGGCGTCGGCGAGGCGGGAACCATTGGCGCACCGCCGGCTATTATGAATGCGGTGCTGGATGCCCTGGGCCCGCTGGGGGTCGAACATCTGGCCATGCCGCTCACCAGTGAACGGGTGTGGCGTGCCATGCGCGCCGCGGAGGAGAAAAAACGATGAAGTACGACAAGCAGGATGCCAAGGCTTATGCGCGGCGGAACATGAAGGGCATCTGGGCGGCGGCGCTGACCCCGTTCAAACCGGATCTTTCCATTGATGAGGACGGCTTTCGCGCAAACATCCGCCACTGGATCGAGGACCTCGGCATCGAGGGTCTGTTCATCGCCGGTAAGCAGGGCGAGTTCTTTTCCATGTCCGTGGAAGAGCGCAAGCGCACCTTCGAGCTTGCCGTCGAGGCCACCGGCGATACCGGCAACACCATCATGTCGGTGTCCGATCAGAACATGGATACCGTGCTCGAACTCACCCGGCACGCCGAGGACGTCGGCGCCGACTACATCGTCGTGCATGCGCCCGTCCTCCATTTCGTGGCGGATCGGGATGATCTGCTTTACGAGTACTATCGCTACGTTTCCGAGCGCACGAACCTCGGGATTGCCATGTGGAGCCATCCCGACAGCGGTTATCTGATGAGCCCGGAACTGTGCAACCGCATTGCCGATCTGCCCAATATCGTCGCCATCAAGTACAGCGTTCCGCGCGACATGTACGCCGAGCTCACGCGCCTGGCCGGCGACAGGATTTTGGTGAGCTCGGCCTCCGAGGACGAGTGGTTCGACAACATCGTCGAACTGGGTTGGCAGCTCTATCTCTGCTCCTCTCCGCCCTATCTCATCCAGACCAAGGCCGACCGGCGCATGCACGAATACACCGAGCTCGCTTTCGCCGGAAAGGTCGAAGAAGCCCGGGCGGTGCGCGACAGCCTGGAGCCCGTGCGCCAGGCCTTGAAAGGCACCCGACCCGGCGGCAAACCCCAAGCGCACCAGAAATATTGGCAGGAATTGCTGGGCCAGGCGGGCGGCCCGGTGCGGCGGCCGATGCTCGAATTGACCGAGGAAGAAAAAGTACAGACCAAAATAGCCCTTGAAAGCTGCGGCCTGGTCACGGACGATATAGCCGCCGAATAGGTTTCACCTGTAATCATCGACCGGGGGAGTTTCCGCCATGCCGTTACATCCGACTTTGATCCCTTTCAATTTCCAGCAATGGATCGCCGACAACCAGGCGTCCCTGACGCCGCCGGTCAACAACAAGCTCCTGCACGACGAAAGCGGCATGATCGTCATGGTCGTCGGCGGCCCCAACACACGCGTCGACTTTCACGACGACCCGGTGGAGGAATGGTTCTACCAGGTGAAGGGCGACATGATGCTGAAGATCGCCGACAACGGCTCGATCTACGATGTGCCCATCCGCGAGGGCGAGGTTTTCATGATGCCTTCGCACACCATCCATGCGCCGCAACGGCCGCAGGAGGGATCGGTCGGTATCGTTGTCGAGAGCCCGCGAATGGACGGCATGAAGGAGGGCTTCGAATGGTACTGCTTCGAGTGCGAGGCCCGCGTCCACCGCATCGAAGTGCCTCTCGGCGGTCCCAGCGGCATCGTCACGGCCCTGCCGAAAATTTACGAGGCCTTCCATCAAGACGAGGAAGCGCGCAAGTGTCCCAACTGCGGCGCCGTGCATCCGGGCAAGGGCTCGCCGCCGGATGGCTGGGTCGCGCTTTAGTCCCGCCTCCGACGGCGCATAACTATTCCTCGTCGTAGAAGTCCGACACGGCCTGCGGGCCGGCGCGTTCCAGGCCGCCCTTGAAGCCGTCCTCGTCGCGCGTACGCCAGGCAAAGCGTTCGCTGTAGAACGGCACCAGTTGGTCCTTGATTCGCCTGGCGTGACCGTCCATCAGGCTGTTGAAGGCGTCTTCGACATCCTCGACGCCGGTCCAGGCCGCCTTGTAAAGGATCATGCCGCCCTTGCCGATGATCCAGGTCATGTTCGGCAGGATGCCGTAAGCCCTGTGGGCCGTGCCTTCGAGATCGTCCAGCAGGATCGGGCGCCTCAGGTTCACGTGTTCCTGGAACGCTCGCGCATTGGCGCGCTTGCCGTCCATCGAGGTGTGGTGGCGGTAGTTTTCGCCCGGATGGGCTTCACGAGTGTACAGAAAGGCCGAGCTCACGGCTCGGTCCGCCAGGCGGTCGGCGAGGTCGTCCATCGCCTCGGCCGCCATGGCGCAGTACGGTCAGGTGAAGGAGCCGAACTCGATGATCGCCGGACCTTTTTTCCACAAATTCCGCAGCTGCACGGTCTCGCCGCTGGCGAGGTCCTCCAGCGGGAAGTCCGGCGCCCGCTCCCCGGCGTGCAACCGGTCGCGGAATTCATCGAACGGCGGCATCTCCCGCTTCAGGCTGAAATCGGCGTAATTGTAGTCTGTCATCCCAAACTCCGTTTTGAAGATCGGCAGGTTACCGCCATTCGCCGTTCGACAAAATGTAAAACGCCCAAGGGTATGGGTTTGAAGGCCGGGAGACGCTACTCTCACGCACATGCTCCGCATCGGTCACAGTGTATTCCGGGTACTGGGCTCCGCCATGGTGGGATTCATCCGCAATGGCGCACCCCTGATCGCGGGTCATCTCGCTTTCATGACCTTGTTGACCCTGTTCCCATTCCTCATTTTCATCGTCGCCCTGGCCGGCTTCATCGGCAATACCGAGGCCGGTACCATGGTTGTGGCCTTCGTGCTGGAGAACATACCCGAGCACGTGGCGGCAGTGTTCGAGGAACCGATCCTGGAGGTCCTGCAGGAATTGCGCGGCGGCTTGCTGACCATCGGCATGGCGGGCGCCGTCTGGACGGCGGCCTCAGCGGTGGAAGGCGCCAGGGCCGGCATTGAGCGCGCTTTCGGAGAGAAATCACCGATCCCGTTCTGGCGGCGGCGGCTGGAAAGCATCGGCCTTGTAATGGTCGGCGGCGTCCTGATCGTGATCAGCGTGACGGTGCTGATCCTGGCCCCTATCCTTTGGCAGGACGCGGCGGCGCAATTGGGCTTCGTCGATTTGCCGGCTTTTGAACTCGGCCCGTTCCGCAGCCTGATCGGCGTCGCGTTCGTCCTTTTGTTGCTGAGCGCCCTCTACGGCATGCTGCCCGGGCGGCGGCCGCCCTGGAAGGCGATTCTACCCGGCGCCTTGCTCACGTTGGTCCTCTAGGGCGCCGCGGCGGCCTCCTTCACGCTCTATCTTGGCCATTTCAACAATTACGACATCACATACGGCAGCCTGGGAGGCGTGGTTATCGCCATGATCTTTTTCTATCTTTTGGGCGCGGTGTTTTTGTTCGGCGCGGAGATTAATGCCGCAATCGGGCGGCAGGCGGGAGCGCAAGACACGGCGTGAGGTTGCGGGCCCGCCTCTGTTTGACGCCCCCCGCCTTTGGTGTACGATGCCGCGAACCACTTGAAATTTGGTACGAAATTGCGAGGAACATATGTCGGACACGACATCGTTGATGGCGGGCAAGAAGGGCCTGGTCATGGGTGTGGCTAATGATCGCTCCATCGCCTGGGGCATCTCCAAGGCCTTGGCGGAACATGGGGCGGAGCTTGCCTTCACCTTTCAGGGCGAGGCTTTGGAAAAACGCGTGCGACCGCTGGCCGATCAACTCGGCTCCACCATGGTCATGCCCTGCGATGTCAGCGATGAGGCCAGCGTCGAGGCGGTATTCAACGAGTTGGAAAGCGCCTGGGGCAAGATCGATTTTCTCGTGCACGCCATCGCCTATTCCGACAAGGACGAACTCAAGGGCCGTTACGTCGATACCAGCCGTGAAAACTTCCTGATGAGCCTCGATATCAGCTGCTATTCGTTCACATCGCTGTGCCGCCGGGCCGAAGCGATCATGAACGAGGGCGGCAGCATGATCACCCTGACCTATTACGGCGCCGAACAGGTTATTCCCCACTACAACGTCATGGGGGTGGCCAAGGCCGCGCTGGAAGCCAGCGTACGGTACCTGGCAGAGGATTTGGGCCGCTCGAATATCCGCGTCAACGCGATCTCCGCCGGACCCGTCAAAACCCTGGCCGCCTCCGGCATCGGCGATTTCCGCTATATTCTCAAGTGGAACGAGCTCAATTCGCCGCTGCGCCGGAATGTCACAATTGACGAGGTCGGCGGCTCCGCCCTCTACCTGCTGAGCGGCCTTTCGGCGGGCGTCACGGGCGAGGTCCACCACGTTGATTGCGGCTATCACGTCGTCGGCATGAAGGCTGTCGACGCGCCCGACATTTCCACCGTCTAGATCGCGGACCGATGTCCCATAACACCTTCGGCCACCTCTTCCGCGTCACCACCTGGGGGGAGAGCCACGGGCCGGCCATCGGCTGCGTGATCGACGGAACGCCACCCGGCATTGTTCTGACCGAGGCGGACATTCAGCCCTGGCTCGACAGCCGCCGTCCCGGCACCTCCCGCTTCGTCACACAGCGGCGCGAGACCGACGAGGTTCGCATTCTCTCGGGCGTATTCGAGGGACTGACGACAGGAACTCCCATTGCCCTTGAGATCGCCAACATCGACGCGCGCTCCAAGGACTACGACGAAATCAAGGACAAGTACCGCCCGGGTCACGCCGATTTCACCTACAGGGAAAAATACGGCGTGCGCGATTACCGGGGCTCCGGCCGGGCCTCGGCGCGGGAGACAGCCGTGCGCGTGGCCGCCGGCGCTGTGGCGCGCAAGATCCTCGGCGACGGCGTATCCGTGCGCGGCGCCATGGTGCAGATGGGCGACGACCGTGTCGACTACGACGCCTGGAACTGGGATGCCGTCGGCGAGAACGAGTTCTGGTGCCCCGATGCCGACGCCGCCAAGCGCTGGGAGAGCGAACTGGACGAAATCCGCAAGCGCGGTTCCTCCATCGGCGCAGTGATCGAGATCGTCGCTTCAGGCATCCCGGCGGGGTGGGGCGCGCCGATCTACGGCAAGCTCGACGGCGATCTGGCGGCGGCCATGATGAGCATCAACGCGGTCAAGGGCGTCGAAATCGGTGCCGGCTTCGGCGCGGCTGCCTTAAGCGGCGAACAGAACGCCGATGAAATGCGCACCGGACCGAACGGGCCGGAATTTCTCTCCAACAACGCCGGTGGTATCTTGGGCGGCATTTCATCCGGTCAGGACGTCGTCGTACGGTTCGCCGTCAAACCGACCTCCAGTATCCAGACGCCGCGCAAGACCATCACGACCGGCGGAGACGAAACCGATGTGGAGACCAAGGGCCGCCACGACCCCTGCGTCGGTATCCGCGCCGTTCCGGTCGGCGAGGCCATGATGGCCTGCACCCTGGCTGATCACCTGTTGCGCCACCGCGGCCAGACAGGTAACTAACACCCTCTATTTTCGTCCAACCGGAGACCCTCACCATGTCCGCACAGCCCGACCACATCATGGCGCTCGACCTGCCGCCAGCCGAACTAGACGACAAGATGCAAGCCTACTTCGACAAATGCACCGAGAAACTCGGCATGATTCCGAATGTGCTGCAGGCTTATTCGTGGAACCCGAAGAAGCTTTCCGCCTTCGTCAACATGTACAACGAATTGATGCTGAGTGAGGGCGGCTTGAGCAAGCTCGAACGCGAAATGATCGCCGTGGCGGTGTCGTCCGAGAACAAATGCGTCTATTGCCTGGTCGCCCATGGTCAGGCGGTGCGCCAGTATTCCGGAGACCCCCAGTTGGGCGAACTGATGGTAATGAATTACCGCAACGCCGAGTTGGAACCGCGCCAGCGCGCCATGCTCGATTTCGCGGTCAAACTGACGGAGAACCCGAAGAACATGTCGGAGGCGGACCGACAGGGCCTGCGCGATCACGGATTTTCCGATTCGGACATCTGGGAGATCGCCGAGGTCGCCGGCTTTTTCAACATGAGCAACCGCGTCGCCCTGGCCGTCGACATGATGCCGAACCCCGAATACCACGGCATGGACCGTTAGGGGGCAGACCCTTAACGATTGTTCACGTTAATTGGTGTCAGGCACTTAATAATTGTTAACGAAGCGGCCGATCAGTTCGACGTGGGGCGACCATTGGAACTGGTTGACCGGCGTGACGTCGATCAGGGCGTAGCCGCCGTCGACGAGGATCCGGGCGTCCCGCGCGAACGTGCCGGGGTGGCATGAGACATAAGCAATTTTCGCCACGCCGGACCGGGACAATTCTTCAGCCTGCGCCGCCGCCCCGGCGCGCGGCGGGTCGAGCACCGCGGCGTCGAAATCCGCCAGTTCGTCCGCCGATAAAGGCCGCTCAGCCAGGTCGCGTACCGTTGGCGTAACCTGGCGTCGCCCGGCGGCGGCGTTGACGGCCGCCTGCAGAGACGCAATCGCCGCGCCGTCACCGTCGAAGGCGTCAACCTGGATGCCCTCCGCCGCCAAACTCAGCGCGAAGGTTCCAACCCCGGCGTAAAGGTCGGCGACTTTCCGGGATTGGCCGATGTGGGCGCCGACCCGCTCGATCAGGATTGCCTCGGCGTTCGCTCCGGCTTGCAGAAATCCGCCCGCCGGAACGACGACCGTCACACCGCCGAGGGACACGTGGGGGCTGTGCGACAGCATAATCAATTCAGGATCCCGCCTGCCCCAGGAAACACGCGCCAGGTCGTGGTCCAGCGCGAACGCCGTCAGACGCTCCCGCACCTCGAGTTCCGGTGAGCCCGGCGCGCCGATCAGCAGGTCGATGCCGCCCGCGGTTGCCGTCAGCGATATTTCCAGCCCCCGCTTGGGCATCGGCAGATGGCCGGCCAGAACCCGAAGCGGCCCAATCAGGTTGCTCAAACGGGGATCCAGCACGGCGCAGGCCGTCACCGGGATCAACCGATGACTGGCCCGGGCGTTGAAACCGAGAACCACCCGCCCACCGGCGCGAACGGCGTGTAATGTGGTTCGTCGCCGGGCGCCCAGCGGTATTGCACAGGTCTCGTTGACCGGAACGGCTTCAAGGCCACGGCGCGCCAGGGCCTCGGCGACCAGCGTACGCTTCCAGGCCAGTTCCGCCGGACCGGACATGTGCTGCAGAGCGCAACCGCCGCATTCGCCGAAGTGCGGACAAGGGGGATCGGCCCGCTCGGGCGCGGCCTTGAGAATTTCAACCAGGGTCGCCACCCGACCCTCGCCCCGCTTGGCGCCGGGCTTCACCCGCAAGCGCTCTCCGGGCAACGAATACGCCACGTACAACGGGCCGTCGGGACTGTCCGCAATGCCGTCCCCACGGGCGCCCAGGCGCGAGACTTCGATGTCGAGATCCGCCATGCGCGTTAGCGGCGACGCCCCCAGGGTCCGGGCTTGTTGCGGCTGGACTGTGGTCCCGGCGGCGTATTCTTGCGCCGCTTCCAGGGCTCCTTGGCGACCGATGAGGCGGCAGGCCGCTCGCCGCCGGTGCGCAACACGAACGGCTTGCGCGACGGATCATCGCCGCTGCGGGCGAAGCCGCCGCGCCCGTGGCCTTCGTAACCGTGACCGAACAATGGAATGTGCTTGTGGCGGAACAACGGGATGAGCACCATACCGGCGATAAAGCCGCCGATGTGAGCCCACCAGGCGACGCCGCCGCCGCCGCCCGCCAGCGTTGCGTTGAAAATCTGCATGACGATCCAAAGTCCGAGGACGATCAGGGCCGGTACCCGGATCGTCGTGACCAGGAAACCGAGCCAGACCAGCATCAACACGCGGGCCTTGGGGTACAGCATCAAATAGGCGCCGAGTACGCCGGAGATGGCGCCGCTGGCGCCGATCATCGGCACGACTGACGACGGGTCGGAAACGATCTGCCCGCCGGCAGCGGCGAGGCCGGCGAGAAGATAGAATCCGATGTAGCGCCAATGCCCCATGGCGTCTTCGATGTTGTTGCCGAACACCCAGAGAAACAGCATGTTGCCGATCAGGTGCATCCAGCCGCCATGCAGGAACATGGAGGTGATGGGCGTCAGGATGGCCGGCGCATGCGCCAGCTGCGGCGGCAAGTGATTTTCACCGAACAGAACCGACGGAATGAGCCCAAGCCCATAGACCGCCTCGCGTCCGCCGCGTGCATCCAGGGAGAACTGCCAGAGGAAGATGAAGACGCAGAGTCCGATTATCGTCCAGGTGACGTAAGGCCGGATATGGGTCGGATTGTCGTCATGCAGGGGAAGCATCGTCTATACCTGTGGTCTTTTCCGCCCCAATCAAGAACTCGATGTTGCCCTCCGGACCTTTTATCGGGCTCTCGGTCAAGCCCAAGATCCGCCAATCCGGCAAATCCCCGATCCATTCCGAAATGGTGTCACAGACCTCCCGGTGCAGTTCGGGATCGCGCACCACGCCGCCCTTTCCGACGCGGCCCTTGCCGACTTCGAACTGCGGCTTGATCAGCGCCACCAGATGCCCGGCCGGCCGGGCCAGCGCCATGGCGGCCGGCAAAACCGTGCGAAGTCCGATAAAGCTGGCGTCGCAAACGATCAGGTCGACCGCTTCCGGGATCTGGTCGGCGGTAAGGTACCGGGCGTTGGTTTTTTCCAAAACGACGGCCCGCTCATCCGTTCTGAGTTTCCAGGCCAACTGGCCGTGGCCGACGTCGACCGCGTAGACTTTTTTCGCACCGGACTGCAGCAACACATCGGTGAAACCGCCGGTCGACGCCCCGACGTCGACGGCGGTCGCGCCAGTCGGATCGATATTGAAATAGTCGAGACCATGGGCCAGCTTGAGGCCGCCCCGGCTGACCCAGGGATGGTCCTGTCCACGCACCGACAGGGCTTGGTCCTCCGGCATCCGGTGGCCGGGCTTGTCGAGACGGTTCTCCGCCGAATAGACCTTGCCGGCCATGATCAAGGCTTGCGCCTTGCCCCGGCTTTCCACCAGACCGCGCTCGACCAGCAGGAGGTCGAGCCGCTTTTTCGCCGTCTTGGTCATACCGTGAATATAGCCCGGATCGGGCTCGATGGTTAGGCGCGGACGTTGGCTTCGCTGTCGTCCTCGGCCAGTGCGTTCAATGCCGTCTCGACGATGGCGGCGGCATCCAATCCAGCCGTCTCGTATTGCTTGGCCGGGCTGTCGTGGTCGATCAAAGCGTCGGGCAGCATCATGGGTCGAATCCTGAGGCCCTCATCGAGCGCGCCCTCGGCCGCCAGATACTGTAGGACCGCCGCGCCGAAGCCTCCGGAACCGCCTTCCTCGATGGTGATCAGGACTTCGTGATCCCGCGCCAGGCGCGTCACCAGTTCATGATCGAGCGGTTTGGCGAAACGGGCATCGGCCACCGTCACCGACAACCCGCGGGTGGCCAGTTCCTCGGCCGCTTTCAGCGATTCTCCGAGGCGTGTTCCGAGCGACAGGATGGCGACCGTGGTGCCTTCCCGCAGAATTCGACCTTTGCCGATTTCCAGAACCTCACCCTGCTCCGGCAAGTCGATGCCGACCCCTTCGCCGCGCGGATAGCGGAAGGCGATGGGACCCTCGTCGTAGGCGGCGGCCGTCGCCACCATGTGGACAAGCTCGGCTTCATCCGACGCCGCCATCACGACCATGCCAGGCAGGCAGGTGAGGTAGGCAAGATCGTAGGCGCCGGCATGCGTGGCACCGTCTGCACCGACCAGACCCGCGCGGTCAATGGCGAACCGGACGGGCAGGTTCTGCAGGGCGACGTCGTGCACGATCTGATCGTAAGCGCGTTGCAGGAAAGTCGAATAGATCGCGACGAACGGCTTATAGCCTTCCGTCGCCATACCCGCCGCGAACGTCACCGCATGCTGTTCGGCGATACCCACGTCGAAACTGCGCTCGGGAAACAGTTCGGAAAATTTATCAATACCGGTGCCGGACGGCATGGCCGCCGTCACTGCAACAATACGGTCGTCTTTTTCGGCTTGGGCGATCAGGAATTTGGCGAAAACGCCGGTGTAGCTCGGTGCGTTGGGCGTCGGTTTTTCCTGCGCCCCCGTGACGACGTCGAAGCGGGAAACGCCATGGTATTTGTCGTAGCTGTCTTCCGCCGGTGCGTAGCCGTGGCCTTTGCGCGTCACGACGTGGAGCAATACCGGGCCGTCCTGTTCACTGTCGCGGATATTGCGCAGCACGGGCAGCAGGTGGTCGAAATTGTGACCGTCGACCGGGCCGACGTAATAAAAACCCATTTCCTCGAACAGCGTGCCGCCCGTCGCCATTCCGCGGGCGTATTCCTCGGCCAGCCGGGCCGTGCGTTCGACGCTGTCGGGTAGTTTTTGCGCCACCTGCTTGGCGATATTCCGCAGACCCCGATAGGGATGCGAGGAGATCAGGCGCGAAAGATAGGCGCTCATGGCGCCCACGGGCGGCGCGATGGACATGTCGTTGTCGTTGAGGATGACGATCAGGCGGCTCGACATGGACCCGGCGTTGTTCATGGCTTCGTAGGCCATGCCCGCCGTCATGGCGCCGTCGCCGATGACGCAGATTACGCGGTTGTCGCCGTCCGCCAGGTCGCGCGCCACGGCCATGCCGAGACCGGCTGAGATTGAGGTTGAACTGTGAGCGGCGCCGAACGGGTCGTATTCGCTTTCGGAGCGCCGCGTGAAGCCCGAGATGCCGCCGCCCTGGCGCAAGGTACCAATGCGGTCGCGCCGACCCGTCAGAATCTTGTGGGGGTAGGACTGGTGCCCGACGTCCCAGATCAGGCGGTCTCTGGGCGTGTCGAAAATGTGATGCAGGGCCACCGACAACTCGACCACGCCCAGTCCGGCGCCCAGATGTCCGCCGGTCCTGGAAACGGCGTCGATCATCGTGGTTCGAACTTCGTCCGTCAGCTGGCGCAGTTGATCGTCGTCGAAATCCCGGATGTCCGGCGGGCCTTCGACGGTATCCAATAGCGGCGTCTTGCTCGTATTCGGCACGTTAAAAACTCATCAATTACTGTTCAAATACTACGGTTTATCACAAAGGCGGCGATTTCACGCAACAAATCGGCCTTCTCGACGAACGGCTCCAGATGCCTAGAGGCCTGATCTGCCAGCATTTTCGTCTGCGTTCTGGCACGTTCCACGCCCATTTCCGAGACAAATGTCGCCTTACCGCGACCGGCGTCCTTGCCCACCGCCTTGCCCACGGCGGCTTCATCGCCCTCCGCATCCAAGAGATCATCCACAATTTGGAATGCCAGGCCCAAATCGTGGGCGTAGGCATGCAAAGCATGCTTTTGTGCGTCGGAGGCCCGACCCAAAATCGCTCCGGCTTCGCAGGAATAGGCGATCAGCGCGCCGGTTTTCAGTTGCTGCAAACGGGTGATCGTGCTCACGTCAAGATCTAACAGCTCCGCCTGCAGATCGATCATCTGACCGGCCACCATGCCGTGGGCACCGGCGGCTTCCGCCAGACCGAGCACCAGCCGGGCCCTGACCAGGGGATCCGGATGGCAGGTCTCATGCCCCAACACCTCAAACGCCAGTGTCAACAGGGCGTCGCCAGCCAAAACGGCCGTCGCCTCGTCATACTTCTTGTGGACCGACGGCTGGCCGCGCCGTAGGTCATCGTCGTCCATGCAGGGCAGGTCGTCATGAATCAGCGAATAGGTGTGAACAAGCTCCACCGCGGAAGCCACACGCAAGGCGGACGACCGGGCGACGCCGAAGAGTTCGGCGCTGGTCAAAACCAACAACGGGCGTAATCGTTTGCCGCCGACCAGCGTGGCATAGCGCATAGCGTCGTGCAGGCGGGATTCCGGGCCTTCCGCCTCGGGCAGGATGGCGTTCAGTTCGCGCGCCAAATCGTCGGCGCAATCACGCAGGGCGTTGTCAAGTCGCTCGGACATATTATTCGGAAAGCCTAGTCGGTATCGGCGGGCGCGGTGGAAACATCGCCGCCCGGCCCCTTGACGATTTTGTCGATTTTCGCCTGTGCGTCCTTCAGTTTGGCCTCGCAATGAAGCCGCAACGCGGTGCCGCGCGTGTATATGTCAATCGACTCGTCAAGATTGACGTCGCCGCTTTCCAGCCTCTCGACGATGTCCTCGAGGCTGCTAAGGGCCTCCTCGAAGCTCAGTTTGGCTATTTCCGGCGGAATCTCACCGCTCTTGTCCGGGGCCTTGGCCATGATCTCTCCTCAATTCGCCCGGAGTTTAGGCCCGCCCCGCGGCGGGAGCAAGGACCGAGCTAAAGTGGTGATCTTCACAGATTTCCGGCTATCTCCTTAACCGCCGCCCAGGCCGCCATGACGTCGTCGCGCGTCGTTGCCGTTTGTCCCGTCACGAAACGGATGACGTAGCGGCCGTTGACCAGGGTCTGGGCAAGATAAGTGCGGCCGTCGTCGTTGATGGCGTTCAACAGGCGTTCATTCAGGGCATTGAGGTCTTCGTCATTTTCGATGCCTGCGGGGCGGAAGCGGAAACTGAAAAGCGAAAGCCGCAGCGGCGACATGATCTCGAATTCCGGATCGGCATCGACAATCTCATAAAGCTCCGCTGCCCAGGCGATGTGGTTGGCGATAATCTGCCGGATGCCCTCGACGCCAAAACTGCGCATGACAAACCAGAGCTTCAACGCACGGAAGCGCCGGCCCAGTTGCACACTCCAGTCGCGGTAATCGATGACGCTGCCGGTTTCGCGCCCCTTCAGGTATTCCGGCAGGATCGACAGCGTGCGGGTGAGGTTGCCGGAATCACGCACGAAATGGGCGGTGCAGTCGAAATTTGTGAACATCCACTTATGCGGATTGAAAATGAAGCTGTCGGCGTATTCGATGCCGTCGATCAAATACCTGTTCTCCTCCAACACTAGAGCGGTGCCGGCCCAGGCAGCATCGACGTGCAGATAGACATCGTGACGGCGGCATATCTCGCCGACGGCGCGCAGATCGTCCATGCCGCCGACCCCCGTTGTGCCGAGACAGGCAATGACGACGGCGGGCTTGATGCCGGCTGCGACGTCGGCTTCGATCGCGGCTTCGAGCTCGGCCGGGATCATGGAGAAATCTTCATCGACGGCAATCTTGCGTAGGTTGTTGCGACCCAAACCGGCGACCATCACATCCTTCTCGATGGAGGAGTGGGCCTCAACCGAGGCATAGGCCGCGAGCGTGGGCACGGCGCCCAGGCCATCCTCGTTGACCTTCCAGCCGGTGGCCTTTTCGCGCCCGGTCAGAATGGCGCAGAGCGTGGCGGAAGAGGCGGAGTCCTGGATGACGCCTTCGAATTCACTGCCCAGACCGATCATCTCGGCCAGCCATTCCATCATGCGGGTTTCCATCTCCGTACCCGCTGGCGAGGTCTGCCACAGCAGGCAGTTTGCGGCCACCGTGGACATCAGCATTTCCGCCAGAATGGAAGGCGGGCTGGTGTTGGATTGGAAATAGGCGAAGAACCGCGGATGCTGCCAGTGCGTGATGCCGGGCATGACGATATCCTGGAAGTCGGCGAAGATATCCGCCATGTCCTCTCCGGCCATGGGCGCGGAGGACGGCAGCTGGGCCGTGATGTCACCCGGCGCCACGCCGGAACGCACGGGCTGGTCTGAAACTGTGTTCATATACTCGGCCATCCAATCGACAAACTGGTGGCCGTGGCGGCGAAACTCCTCCGAATCCAATATTCTCTCCTAAGCACTCATCAATTCACGGACATGGGCGGCGGCACTGCGGCCCAGGGCGGCGAGATCATATCCGCCTTCCAGCGCCGATACCACACGTCCGTTGGCATGGATGCCGGCCAGGTCCATCAATTCCCGCGTGGTCCAGGCAAAATCTTCCTCGACCAGGTTCAGTTCGGCCAGCGGGTCGTCGGCATGGGCGTCGAAGCCGGCGGATATCAAAACCAGTTCGGGCGCGAAGCGGTCCAATGCCGGCAGGATGTCGTCTGTCATGGCGCGGCGGTAGGCCGTCCCGTCCGCGCCGGCCGGCAGCGGGGCATTGAAGATGTTGCCCTTGCCCGTCTCATCCGCCGCGCCGGTGCCGGGATAATGGGGATACTGGTGGGTCGAGGCGTAGAACAGGTCCGCGTCGTCCCAAAAAGCGGCCTGGGTGCCGTTACCGTGATGAACGTCGAAATCGACCACGGCAACCCGGGTCAAGCCGTATTTGGCGCGGGCGTGCTGGGCGGCGATGGCGATGTTGCTGAACAGGCAGAACCCCATGGCCCTTCGCGGTTCGGCATGGTGGCCGGGCGGCCGCACCGCGCAAAACGCGTTATCGGCGGCCCCGCCTATGACGGCGTCAACGGCCGCACACAAGGCGCCTACCGCCCGCAGGGAGGCTTCCTTGGAACCACTGGAGACGACAGTGTCGGGATCGAGATGCCGGTGGGGAGCGTCTCCGCCCTCATCCGGAATAGTGTCGAGGACGCCTCTGACGAAGTCGAGCGGATGCACCAACTCCAGCCGGTCGAGGTCTACTTGCGGCGCCTCCAGCCGTTCGAGGTCCGAGAATTCCTCCGTCCCCAGGGCTTCCAGCACCGCCGTCAGGCGCGCCGGTTTTTCCGGGTGATAATCCCCTGTGCGATGGTCGAGAAACGAGGGGTGGGAATAGAGCTGAGTGGTCACGGGCTGCGGCCTTTCCGGGATGTAACGACAGCGTGAGAAAACCTGTCCGGCGCTGTCATTTTCCGTGTTTTCGCGCTTTAATGCCAGCCCGGCGCGGGACCTGACGCGCCGTCGATATTTGTCGAGCGTACTGTGGGGCATAGCGGATGAGAGTAATCACCCAGTTGGTCGTCGTGGCGGTCATTGCGGGTATGGGGTACGGCGGTTGGCAGTACCGCGATCAAATCCCCTATGCCGACAAGCTGCCGTGGCTGAGCGGCGGCGACAAGTCGGAAAAAAAAGGCGGCCGAGGCGGGGGACGCCCGGCGCTGGTCGAGGTCAAACCGGCGCGCACCGGCGACGTCGTCGTCACCGTGGACGCCGTCGGCACGGCACAGGCGAACGAGGCGGTCGTCGTCACGGCCAAGGTCACCGGCATGGTCGG
>CAYOAD010000053.1:0-20017 GCA_964401845.1 uncultured Rhodospirillaceae bacterium
AGTCTGCGGGCAGACCTGGGCGTGGTGATTTCGGCCTCGCACAATCCCTACCAGGACAACGGCATCAAACTGTTCGGCCCCGACGGCTACAAGCTCTCGGATGAAACCGAGCTGGAGATCGAACGGCGTATGGATGCCGACCTGTCGGCTGCGCGGGCTGCGCCGGAAGCCCTGGGCCGGGCCTGGCGGCTGGATGACGCCGAGGGCCGCTATATTGAGTTTGCCAAGAACACCTTTCCGCGCGCCAGCACCCTGGACGGCCTCAAAATCGCCATCGATTGCGCAAACGGCGCCGCTTACAAAGTGGCGCCGACGGTGTTGTGGGAATTGGGCGCGGAGGTGATCCCCATCGGCACCGAGCCCGACGGTTTCAACATCAACGTCAATTGCGGCTCCACCAGCCCGCAAACTTTATCCGAACAGGTCGTGGCCCACGGCGCGGACGTGGGCATCGCCCTCGACGGTGACGCCGACCGGCTTGTGATGGCGGACGAACACGGCGAGCTTGTTGACGGCGACCAGTTGATGGCGCTGATCGCCACCTCGTGGCATCAAAGCGGGCGATTGCAGGGCGGCGGTGTCGTCGCCACGTCCATGTCCAACCTCGGCCTGCAACGTTATCTCGATGGTTTGGGTTTGGAACTGGTGCGCACCCAGGTCGGTGACCGCTACGTCGTGGAGGAGATGCGCCGGGCCGGCTATAACATGGGGGGCGAACAATCCGGCCACATCGTGCTTGGTGATTTCAACACGACGGGCGATGGGCTGATTGCCGCGCTCCAGGCGCTGGCCGTCATTACCCGAAAAGGCGAACCTGTCAGCAAGATCGCCCGACTGTTCGATCCCTTGCCCCAACTTCTCAAGAACGTACGCTTTTCCGACGGCAACCCGCTGGAGGACCCAACGGTCCGCAAGGCCATAGACGACGGCGGTGCGCGCCTGGGTGACGCCGGACGCGTCCTGATCCGCGCTTCCGGCACCGAACCGCTCATCCGCGTCATGGCGGAGGGTGATGACGAAAATCTCGTCGGCACGGTGGTCAATGATATCGTCGAAGCCGTCGAGCGCGCCGCCGGTTAACCGCTCAAACCCGATCTCTTAGATAACGGTGCGACGGGGCGAGGGAGCCGCGCGCACCATGTCGTTCAGCGTCTCGAGGGAGTGGCGCAGGATTTCGCGGCTGGCGGGGCCGGTGAGCGAGAGGCGGACGGCGTGAGGCACGGGCGTGCGGTCGACGGCGAAGTCTTCTGCCGGCACCACCAATATGCCCTGCTCACGCGCGGCAGTTTCGAACTCGCGGGTGCGCCACGGTTCGGGCAGTTCGAGAAAGGCGTGGAAGCAGGCCGGATGGCTGCGCAGGTTCAGGCCGGCGAAGACCTCCCGCGCGATGGCTTCGCGGGCCGCCGTTTCACCGGTTTGCCAGTGCCGCAGACGATCGGCGGTGCCGTCTTCAATCCAGGTTTTGGCGATTTCCGCCGTCAGCGCGGGCTGGGATACCCGCAGGCCGTACAAGGTGTGGCCCAGTTTGGCCATGATATCTGCCGGACCGAAGGCCCAGGCGATGCGCAGCCCCGGTGCGACGGATTTTGACAGGCTGGTCATATAGAGCGTTCGTTCCGGCGCCAGTTGGGCGATTGCGGGGGGACGGCTTTCCGTGATGTAGCCGTAGACGTCGTCTTCGATGATGATGAGATCGTGTGTTCGCGCCACCTCGACGATGGCGCGGCGGCGGTCCTCGCCCATGAAGGCGGTGGTAGGGTTTTGCGCCATCGGAACGGTGATCAGCACCTTGGCGTCGGAGCTTCGACAAGCGGCGTCCAATTCGTCCGGCAGCAGGCCTTCGTCATCCATGGCTACGCCCACCAGATTGGCGTTGAACAAGGCCGCCGCGTGGCAGATGCCGTTGAAGGTGAGGCTTTCCGTGAGAATTGTGCCACCGACACCAACCAGACTGGCGATGGCCGCCGTGAAGACTTCCTGAGCGCCGTTGAACATCAGGACGTATTCCGCGTCGGCTTCCAGGCCCGCGCGCGACATCCAGTCGGCACCGGCCTGCCGATAGGTCATGTGGCCGCTTGAGGGCATATACCCCAGCAGTTTTTCGCGGCCGGGGCTGTCGGCAATCCGGTGGAGGACATCCGCCAGGGGATCGACGTGAATGTCACGGGCCGGGACGTTGCGGGCCAGATTGACGACCGACTGGTCGATGTCGGGGAGAATTTCCTCCCGGTCCGGCGGACCGTCAAGGACGTAGGTGCCGCGGCCGACCTCGCCGCCCACCAGACCGCGTTCGTGGGCCAGCTTGTAGGCCCGGCTGACGGTGCCGACCGTGACGCCCAGCCGCCAGGCCAGATCACGCTGGGGCGGCAGCTTGGCGCCGACGGGAAGATCGTCTTCGGCAATGGCATCGGAAATGGCGTCGGCGATCACGGCATAGCGGGGGCCGGACCGGTTTTCGATATCAGGAGTCCAAATTGTCATGGTGACAATATTAGCATTGACGCCCATATTGTGTCAATTATATATCAACACATCAACGCAATATTGTTGATTGTCACTCAGAAAACGGAGAAAAACCATGCATTGGAGCGATACAATATCAAGTTCAGGCTTCCTGAGTAGTCGGCGTCGCGTTGTTCGGGAAGTTCTGGTGAACCTGCCCATCCGCCTGGTGGCGGCAGCGTGGCGCTTCATCTACAACAAGCAGAGCGCCCACATTGAACGCCAGGCGCTGCTCGATCTCGACGACCGCATGTTGGCCGATATCGGCATGACCCGCGGTCAGGTCAACAAGATCGTAGCCGATGGCCGCAGCTGGCGGCGCTCCCGTACCCATCGGACGGGGCGCGCAGCCTAAGAAAACAGAGGAAAAGTCTCGTGAAACTTTCGCTTTACCAAATCGATGCTTTCACCGACCGGGCATTTGGCGGCAACCCGGCTGCCATCTGCCCCCTTGGTGAGTGGTTGGACGACGACACCATGCAGAAGATGGCGTTGGAGAACAATCTCTCCGAAACCGCCTTTTTCGTCGGCGGCGAGGGACGCTACGATCTTCGCTGGTTCACTCCGGCGCACGAAGTCGACCTGTGCGGCCATGCCACCCTGGCCTCGGCCCATGTCGTCTTCAACCGCCTGGAACCCGGATCGGACAAGGTCGTATTTTCGACCAAGAGCGGCGACCTTACCGTGACGCGCCGGGGCGATCTGATGGAAATGAATTTTCCCTCACGCCCGCCCTCTCCGGTGGCCTCCTACGGCGGCCTTCTGGAAGCCCTCGGCGGCAATCCCGGCGAGGTTATGGCGGCCCGCGATTACATGGTTACCTACGAGACGGCGGACGACGTCCGCGCCCTGGCGCCCGACATGGCCGGTCTGGCAAGTCTCGACAAATTCGCGATCATCGTGACCGCGCCTGGCGACGGTACGGCGGATGCGCCCGACTTCGTGTCGCGCTTTTTCGCGCCGGCCGGCGGTATTCCCGAAGACCCGGTTACCGGTTCGGCGCACTGCACGCTGATCCCCTACTGGTCGAAGCGCTTGGGCAAGTCCGAACTGACGGCGCACCAGATATCGCCGCGCGGCGGCGTGCTGTACTGCCGGGACGAGGGCGACAGGGTGACGATTGCCGGCAACGCGGTCGAGGTCCTGGCCGGCGAATTCTTCCTTTAGGCGCTGCCCGGCCGCGTAATTCCTGCTAAGACAGGGTATGGAAACGGAGCAGCTACAGTCAAAAGCAGGGCAACGCGCGGCCGTGGAAATCGGCTTCGCCGTTGAACCGGGGGATATCGCTGAGGTCAAGGCGCTCTTCATCGAATACGCCGAATCGCTACACTTCAATCTCTGTTTCCAGGATTTCGATACGGAAATGGAGACGTTTCCCGGCGCTTATTCGGCGCCGGACGGGGCAATGCTGCTCGCCCGCGTCGGGAGTTCGGCGGCAGGTGGTGTCGGTCTGCGGGCCATATCGGACGATCCCGAACTGGGCCGTATCTGCGAGATGAAACGCCTCTACGTCAGACCGGATTTCCGCGCTTACGGTCTGGGGCGAAAATTGACGACAATCCTGATCGACACCGCCCGCGACCTGGACTACGCCGCCATGCGGCTCGATACCATCGACACCATGGTGGAGGCGGGCGCGCTTTACCGCTCCCTCGGCTTTGTCGAAATCCCGCCCTACTACGACAGCCCCATCGACGGTGTGAAATATTACCAATTGGCGCTTCGCTAGAGGCCCCGTTAAACTCGGCGCTCCCGCTTTTGCAACGGAGCTCGCGCCGGCATGAACACGCCCGTCAATTCGCAGAAACACCGCATTGCGGTCATCCCCGGTGACGGCATCGGCCGTGAGGTCGTGCCGGAAGGGATCCGCGTTCTCGATGCGGCGGCAGCGAAATTCGGCATCGACTTCGAGTGGACTGAGCTGGATTGGAGTTGCGAAAAATACCTGAAAACCGGCAGCATGATGCCCGACGACGCCTTCGACATTCTGCGCGATCATGACCAGATTTTCCTCGGTGCGGTCGGCTATCCGGGCGTTCCCGACCACCTCTCGCTGTGGGGTTTGCTGATACCCATCCGGCGGGCGTTTTCTCAGTATGCCAACGTGCGGCCCGTCAAGCTGTTCGAGGGCGTCGACTGTCCCCTCAAGGGTTACGGGCCCGGCGACATCGACATGGTGATCGTGCGGGAAAACGTCGAGGGCGAGTATTCCGAGATCGGCGGACGGCTTTATGCCGGCACCGAGCAGGAAGTCGCCGTGCAGGAGAGCATGTTCACCAAACAGGGCCTCGACCGAATCATGCGCTATGCCTTCGAACTGGCCTGTACGCGCGACGCCAGGCACGTAACGTCGGCGACCAAATCGAACGGCATCATTCACACCATGCCCTACTGGGACGAACGCTTCGACGCCATCCGCGCGGAGTACCCCGAGATCAAAACCGACAAGTTCCATATCGACATCCTGACGGCGCATTTCGTCGGGATGCCCGACTTTTTCGACGTGGTCGTGGGCTCCAACCTGTTCGGCGATATCCTTTCCGATCTCGGGCCGGCCGTCGTCGGCGGCATCGGCATCGCGCCCAGCGCCAACATCAACCCGGCGGGCGACGCACCATCGATGTTCGAACCGGTGCACGGCTCTGCGCCCGATATCGCGGGACAGGGCATCGCCAACCCGGTGGCGCAGATCTGGTCAGGCGTCATGATGCTCGACCACCTAGGACATTCGGAAGCCGCCCGCGCCGTCGAAGACGCCGTCGCTCACGTCCTTGCCGAGGGCGCGGCGCTGACGCCGGATCTCGGCGGCAAGGCAAGTACAGAGGAAATGGGAAAGGCCATCGCAGATGCAATCTGACGCCATCAAAAAGGCCGCCGCTTTCGTTGGCGAACACCGTCTCGCCGTCGAACCCTTCCGCGACCTGCCGGCGGGGACACAACCCGCAGATCCGGCCGAGGCCTACGACATCCAGTGGGCGCTGCACGACTGGTTCGCGGAACAGGGTGAGGACTACGCCGGCTGGAAGGTCGGCGTCACGTCGACCGCCATGCAGGAATACATGAAGATGACGACGCCCTGCATGGGGCGGGTGCGCAGCCGACTGGTGGCGCGTAATCACGCCGACCTGCCGCGCGAGGCTTATTGCGCCCCCGGCATTGAGTGCGAAATCGTCGTGCGCATGGGCCGGGATCTGGCGCCCGCCGACGCGCCGCACACCCGCCAAACGGTCGCCGACGCCGTGGCGGCCCTGATGCCGGGCTTCGAGGTCGTCGACGACCGCTACAACGACATCCTTTCAATGCCGGCCATCACGTTGATCACGGACGATTTCTGCAATGCGGGCTGCGTACTGGGTGACGAGGTCACGGACTGGCAGGATCTTGACCTAGAGGCCATCGAGGGCCGCATGTCGGTCAACGGCGAGGAACCCAGCATCGGCCACGGCCGCGACGTCCTCGGTCACCCGCTCGAGGCGCTCGCCTTCGTCGCCAACCACCTGGCGGCCAACGGGCTGACCCTGAAGGCGGGCGAATTCGTCATGCTGGGATCGTTGGTGAAGACCCGTTGGCTCGAGGCTGGCGACAGCGCCACGGCGGAGATCGACGGCCTGGGTTCGGTGAGTTTGAGTTTCGTTTAAATCCCTTCCAACGCCTCGCAGAAGCGATCGATTTCCTCGTCGGAGTTGTAGTAGTGCACGCTCGCGCGGACGATGGTGCCGAGGTCGCGGGCGCTGAAGTCGAGGCGGGTGCTGGCGGGGCTTGAGGTTTCGACGTTGATGGCTTGTTCAGCCAACGCCTCGAAGACGGCTTCCGGTTCGTGGCCTTCCATCGTGTAACTGACGATGCCGCATTTCTCGACCCCGAGATCATGGATCTCAACGTCGGGCAGGGCGTCGAGCTTGGTGCGTAAGGTCGTGGCGAGATCGAGAATGCGGGCGTAGATGACTTCCAAGCCCCATGCTTGCGCATACTCGATGGCGGCGCAGAGGCCGGCGCGGCCGGCGACGTAGCTTTCCCAGTTCTCGAAGCGCCGGGCGTCGTCACGGATGCGATAACTCTGCTCGCCCGTCCATTCCGCCGCGTGGAGGTCGAGGAAGGGCGGTTCCAGAATTTCGATCAGTTCCTTGCGCACCCAGAGGAAGCCGGTGCCGCGGGGACCACGCAGATACTTACGTCCCGCCGCCGAGAGCATGTCGCAGCCAATGGCGGCAACGTCGATCGGCATCTGGCCGACCGACTGGCAGGCGTCGAGGAGGTAGGGGACGTTGGCCGCCTTGGCGATACGGCCCACTTCCGCCGCCGGGTTGACCAGGCCGCCGTTGGTCGGCACGTGGGTGATTGAGATCAGCTTGACCTGATCGTCGATCATATTTTCCAGCGCCGCCACGTCGATCTGGCCGCTTTCGTCGGCGGGCACGGCCTCGACCACCGCGCCGGTTTTCCTGGCGACCTGCAGGTAAGCGATGTAGTTCGAGGCGTACTCCGAAGTACAGGTGAGGATGCGGTCGCCTTCCGCGAAGGACATGGCGTAGAAGGCCATGTCCCAGGCCCGCGTGGCGTTCTCGACGATGGCGATTTCATCGACCGAGGCGTTGATCAGGCCCGCCGTCGCGTCATAGACCCGGTTCAGCGGCCGTTCGGCGCGCGCCGCCGCCTCGTAGCCGCCGATCTCCGATTCCAGTTGCAAATGGCGGATGACGGCTTCCGTGACGCACTCCGGCATCAGCGCCGCACCGGCGTTGTTGAAATGCAGCACGTTCTCGCAGCCCGGCGTATCGCGCCGCGCCTTGGTTAGATCGAAGGCGGGCAGACCAGTGCCCTCGTACAGCGATTGCGGCCCGTCGCCGAATTCCAAGCTGCTCATCAGGGCTATCCCAGCGCCGATCCCAGAACGTCGAACAGTTTATCGACATCGGCGTCGGTATTGTAGACATGCGGCGTAATGCGCATGGCGGAGCCCCGGACGCTGACGAACACCTTGTTGCCGGCCAGCGTCTGCGGTAAGCCGTCGGGCACGCCCTTTTCGAATCGCAGACCCAGGAAGTGGCCCGCCCTGAGGCCTTGGGGCGCGCTGGCCAGCCCCAAGCCGCGGGCGCGCTCGGCAATGTCGCTGGTGCGGGCCGACAACGTCGACTGAATTTCGTCCACGCCCCAGGCGAGGATCTGGTCGAGGGCGGCCTGGGCGCCCGGCATCAGGGCGAAATTCGGCGTTTCGCCCACGTCGTAGCGGCGGGCGCCCGATTGATACTCATCGACGTACTGAACCAATCCGGAAAAATTGTCGGCGTCTTCGCGTTGAATCCAGCTGTGCTCCATCGGCTGGCCGTCCTGGCGGTGCGGGGCGGCGTAGGCGAACCCGATGGAGTAGGGACCCAGCAGCCATTTGTAGCAGGCGGCAACCAGGAAGTCGGGCTGCACCTCCCGGACGTCGAGGGGCAGGGCCCCCAGCGACTGGGTGGCGTCTATGGCGAGGGCCGCGCCGACGGCGCGGCAGCGCTCGCCGACGGCGACAAGGTCGATCAGACCGCCGTCCGTCCAGTGGCAGTGGGGCAGCGTCACGATGTCCACGCCGTCATTAATGGCGGCTAGGATGGCTGCCGTCCAGTCGTCGTCCTCGGGCCTTGGCAGAACCTCGATGACGCCGCCGTTGCGCTTCGCCAACTCGCGCCAGGGATAGACATGAGAAGGGAACTGCTCCTCCAGCATGATGATGCGCTGGTTCTCCGCCAAGGGCAGATTGAGGGCCGCCGTCGACAGGCCGTAACTGGCCGCCGGGATGACGAAGATGTCGTCGGCCCCGGCGCCGATCAGGTCGGCGAACGATCGCCTCGCGGCTTCGGTGCCGGAAAAGAAATCGGGCGGCGTCACCGTCCAGGGCACGGCCTTGCGGCGCAGGCCTTCTTCCGAGGCGGCCAGCACGGCGTGGCTCAACGGGGAAAGGTAGGCGCAGTTGAAATAGGCGACATCGTCGGGAATATCGAAAAGGTGCCGTTGACTGGCGATCATGGAATACCTGCCGCATGTTGGGGCGAAATTGTGGCTGAAACCAAGCCATGCACGGCGGCCATAGTCAACCGTTCGGGGCGATAACCCGGCGGTGAATTGGAGGTTGATTAATTTCAACCTCACGGGAAATCGCGTTGACATTCGCCGCGCCATCCTTAAAGTTCGCGGCGGGCCACGATCCCCCAACGGGTCGCTGCCCTTCTGGAAGGAAGGGAGACACCATGAAACCAGAATTGCGTCCACAGAATCCCCGTTTTTCCTCGGGGCCATGTTCCAAACGGCCGGGCTGGACGCCGGCAGCTCTCAACGACATACATGACGGCCGCTCGCACCGTGCCGCCGAATGCAAGGCGAAGATCAACGACGCCTGCGACCGCATGCGACGTATTCTCGGCCTGCCCGAGGATTATCTCATCGGCATCGTGCCGGCATCGGATACCGGCGCCATCGAGATGGCCATGTGGTCGCTCTTGGGCTCGCGTGGCGCCGACCTCCTGGCCTGGGAGAATTTCGGCGCGCAATGGCAGAACGACGTGACCAAACAGCTCAAGATCGAGGACACCCGGGTTATCGAAGCGCCTTACGGCGAAATACCCGATCTCGGCCAGGTCGATTGTGACCGGGACGTCATCTTCACTTGGAACGGCACCGCCGGCGGCGCCTGCGTGCCCAACGGCGATTGGATCGCCGCCGACCGCGGTGGCCTGACGATTTGCGACGCCACCAGCGCCGTCTTCGCTATGGACCTCGACTGGAGCAAGCTCGACGCCACCACGTTCTCCTGGCAGAAGGTGCTGGGCGGCGAGGCGGCTCATGGCGTGCTGGTCCTGAGCCCCCGTGCCGTCGAACGCCTGGAGAGCTACACGCCGCCATGGCCTATGCCGAAAATTTTCCGCCTGACCAAGGGCGGCAAGCTCAACGCCGATATTTTCAAGGGCGCAACCATCAACACGGTTTCGATGATGGTCATCGAAGACGCGCTGGACGCCCTGACCTGGGCTGAGGCCCAGGGGCTCGACGGCCTGCTTGCCCGTTCGAAGGCCAACCTCGCCGCAATTTCAGCCTGGGTCGAGCAGACGTCCTGGGTCGAGTTTCTCGTGGCGGACGCTTCGGCGCGGTCATCGACGTCCATCTGTCTCACGGTCGTCGATCCCTGGTTCCAGGGATTGCCGGAAGCCGAGCAGCGGGCGCTAATCAAGCAGTTGATGGCGACGCTGGAGGCGGAAAACGTCGCTTTCGACATCGGCGCCTACCCGGCGGCTCCCCCGGGTTTGCGCATCTGGGGCGGCGCCACTGTCGAAACCTCGGATATCCAAGCCCTGTTGCCGTGGCTCGATTGGGCCTTTGCCGAAATCAAGTCGTCGCAGGCCGCTTAACCCCCCCAACCCGTTTCCAAAGGCAAGACCATGGTCAAAGTTTTAATTTCGGACAAAATGAGTCCGCTGGCGGCGGAGGTGTTCAGCTCCCGCGGCATCGAGGTCGATGAAATAACCGGCATGAGCCCGGAGGAATTGGCGGCCTGCATCGGCGAGTACGACGGTCTCGCCGTCCGCTCCGCCACCAAGGCGACCAACGATATACTGGCTTCGGCGGACAACCTGAAAGTCATCGGCCGGGCCGGCATCGGCGTCGACAACATCGACATTCCGGGCGCTACCCAGCGCGGCATCGTCGTCATGAATACGCCGTTCGGAAATTCCATCACCACGGCCGAGCATTCAATCGCCATGTTGTTGTCGCTGGCCCGGGAAATTCCCCAGGCCAACGCATCGACGCATCAGGGCAAGTGGGAGAAATCCCGTTTCATGGGCGTCGAAGTCGCCGGCAAGACGCTGGGCCTGATCGGTTGCGGCAACATCGGCTCGGTGGTCGCCGATCTGGCCCAGGGCCTCAAGATGAAAGTTCTGGCTTACGATCCCTTCCTCTCGCCGGAACGGGCCGAGACCATCGGCGTCGAAAAGGTCGAATTGGACGCCCTCTTTCCGCGCGCCGACTTTATTACCCTGCATACGCCGCTGACGGACCAGACCCGCAATGTTATCAACGCCGAGGCCATCGCCAAGATGCGCTCGGGTGTGCGTATCGTTAACTGTGCGCGTGGTGGTCTGATCGACGAGGCGGCCTTGAAGGTGGCCGTAGAGAGCGGACAGGTCGCGGGCGCGGCGCTCGATGTGTTCGCCGAGGAACCGGCGACGGATAATCCGCTGTTTGGTGTCGACGGCATCGTCGTCACGCCTCATCTCGGCGCCTCCACCACGGAAGCCCAGGAAAAGGTCGCGCTCCAAATCGCCGAGCAGATGTCCGACTTTTTGATTGATGGCGCGATCACGAATGCCCTCAACATGCCCTCCGTGTCGGCTGAAGACGCGCCGCGTCTCAGGCCGTACATGCGGATGGTCGAACAGATCGGCCGTTTTGCCGGGCAGATCACCGAAACCGGCTTAAAGACCGTGACCATCGAATATGCCGGCCACGCCGCAACGCTGAATACCAGTCCCCTGACGGCGATCGTGCTAGAGGGGCTGCTGTCGCCGCTGATGGAATCGGTCAACATGGTCAACGCACCGCTGGTCGCCAAGGAGCGCGGCGTCGCGGTTATCGAAACCAAGCAGGAGAGCATCAGCGACTACCAGACGCTGGTCCGCCTGACCGTCGAAACCGAACGCCGCAGCCGCGTCGTGGCGGGATCGCTGTTCGGCGATTCAAAACCGCGCGTGGTGCAAATCAACGACATGGCGGTCGAGGCCGAGTTGGCACCGCACATGATCTACCTCAACAACGAGGACAAGCCCGGCCTGATCGGCGCCGTCGGCACCGTGCTTGGCGACGCCAATCTCAATATCGCGACGTTCCACCTGGGCCGGTCGAATGCCGGTGGCGACGCCCTGGCGTTAATCGAGATCGACGGTGAAATCGACGACGACGTTTTGACCAAGTTGCAGGACCTGCCACACGTCAAGCAGGCCAAGGCGCTGGATTTCGTCTAATCGGGAAAATGCTCTAAACTCCGCCCGCCATGAACTCATCAGCCCACAAAGGACTGCTGCCCAACGGTCTCGCCGACACCCTGCCGCTCGAGGCGGAGTTGGAGGCGGCGACCATCGAACGCCTGTTGGCGGCGTTTCGCGCCCGCGGCTATCAACGCATCAAGCCGCCGCTGGTGGAGTTCGAGGAAAGCTTCCTCGACGGTCTGGGCCAGGCCGTGGCGGCCGACATGTTCCGCCTGATGGATCCCGTTTCGCAGCGCATGATGGGCGTGCGACCCGATATCACGCCTCAGGTCGCGCGTGTCGCCGTCACACGTCTGGTCAACGAACCGCGGCCGTTGAGGCTTTCCTACGGCGGTCAGGTCCTTCGTGTGAAGGGCTCCCAGCTACGGCCCGAGCGCCAATTCGCGCAGGTCGGTGCGGAACTGATCGGATCTCCGGATTTGGCAGCGGATGCCGAAGTCGTTTCGCTGGCCGGAGAGGCGTTGACCGATTTGGGCGTCGACGGCTTGTCGATCGATCTCAGTCTGCCCACGCTTGTGCCCGTCGTTTGCCAGGGTCTCGGGTTGTCCAGCGAAGACAGCGAACGGGCCCGCCTGGCGCTGGACCGCAAGGACGCAGCGGCGCTGGCGGAGTTCGGCGACGGCGTAAGCGGTTTGTTGTCCGACCTCTTGGGCTCGTCCGGCCCGGTTGAGAGTGCCGTGGTGAAGCTTAAATCGATCGATCTGCCCGACCGCGCGGCGGCGGAAATCCAAAATCTTGTCGAGTGTGCGGGCTTGATCGACGCGGCATCACCGGACCTCTCGCTGACGGTCGATGTCACGGAATTCCGGGGCCTCGAATACCAGACCGGTATCTGTTTTACGATCTTCGCCCGCGATGTGCGCGGCGAATTGGGACGGGGCGGGCGTTATGAATTGGCCTCCGGGGAAACGGCGACGGGTTTCTCGTTGTTTGCCGATTCGTTGATGCGGGCTTTGCCCGGCGCGGAACAGCCGCCGCTGGTTTACCTCGCTGCCGACGCAGACGCGGGCGAAGGAAAGCGGCTGAGGGCGGAAGGCTGGCTGACGCTACAGGGCTTCGGAAACGATGGCGAGGCACGTACCGAAGCGGCCCGACTGGGTTGCACGCATATTCTCGAAGCCGGCGAGGTACACCCGCTGGGGTGAAACCGGCCGGAGTAAACATTTCATCCACTTCATTGGTAACCGGGATTAGGGTCGAAACGTCATGGCGAACGTAACAGTGGTCGGCGCCCAGTGGGGCGATGAGGGCAAGGGCAAGATCGTCGACTGGCTGAGCAGCCGCGCCGATGTCGTGGTGCGCTTCCAGGGCGGGCACAATGCCGGCCATACCCTCGTCATCGACGGCGTCGTCTACAAGCTGAGTTCGCTGCCGTCGGGTGTCGTCGGCGGCAAGCTGTCAGTCATCGGCAACGGCGTCGTCATCGATCCCTGGGCCTTGTTGGCCGAGATCGAAAGAATCCGGGAACAAGGGGTCGAGATTACCCCGGACGTCCTAAAGGTCGCCGAAAATGCCAGCCTGATCCTGCCTCTGCATCAGGAATTGGACACCCTGCGGGAGGAAGCCCGCGGCGCCACGTCGATCGGGACGACCCGGCGCGGCATCGGTCCGGCCTACGAGGACAAGGTGGCGCGTCGCGGTTTGAGAGTGGGTGATCTGGCCGACCAGGAGGCCCTGCATGGCCGCATCGACAATTTGCTGCTGCATCATAACGCCCTCCGCAAGGGCATGGACGTCGATCCCGTCAACGGCGAAGAACTGCTTGCTGAACTCAACGTCATTGCCCAGGAAATATTGCCTTTTGCCGACACCGTTTGGTTGACGCTGGATGCGGCCAAACGCGGCGGGAAGCGCGTGTTGTTCGAGGGTGCCCAGGGGGCATTGCTGGACATCGATCACGGCACATATCCCTTTGTAACCTCCTCCAACACCCTGGCGGGTCAGGCCGCGGTGGGTTCGGGTTTGGGACCGGACGCCGTGGGTTATGTTCTCGGCATCGTCAAGGCCTACACGACGCGCGTCGGCGCCGGCCCGTTCCCGACGGAGCTGTTTGACGAAATCGGCCAGGGCCTGGGTGAGCGCGGCCACGAATTCGGCACCGTTACGGGACGTTCGCGGCGCTGCGGCTGGTTCGACGCGGTACTGGTCCGCCAGACCGCCAAACTCAACGGCATGACCGGTATCGCACTGACCAAACTCGACGTGCTTGACGGTATGGAGGAATTGAAGGTGTGCGTGGGCTACCGCCACGAAGGTCAGGTTATCCAGCACCTGCCGTCTCAACCTGCGGCGCAGGCCGCCGTGGAACCGGTCTATGAGAGCATCGAGGGCTGGTCGGAAAGTACCGAGGGCGCCCGCAGCTGGGCCGATCTGCCGGCGACCGCCGTCAAATACATCCGCCGCATCGAGGAACTCATCGAGGTGCCGGTGGCCATGGTGTCGACCAGTCCGGAGCGCGAGGACACCATCCTGGTGCGCGATCCGTTCGAGGATTGAGGGACCGTTTTACTCCTCTTCCCTGACCCAGCGGACGAGGGAAACCTGAACCGGTTCGGAAATGCCCTTGAATTCTCGGGGTTCCAGGTTCTCGAACTTGTACGGTCGGCCCTGACACATTTCCTTCAGCATGTTGGTGACCATGATGCCGTCGGTGCCCGCGCCGTCGCACAGCCGGGCCGCCATCTGCACCGTGGTGCCGAACAAATCATTATCCTCCGCGATGGGCTCGCCGACCGAGATGCCGACCCGCAGGCGAAGTTCGATTTCGGGCTCGTTGTCGTTGTACTTGGCGACGCCGCGCTGCATGTCGACGCCGGCGTCGACCGCCGCCGGCGGATTGCTGAAGGCCGCCATGATGCCGTCGCCGGTGTGCTTGACCTCCCAGCCGCCCTGGCCCTGAAGGGCGCCGCGTACGATCGAGTTATGGATATTGACCAAGCGCTGGCTGGCCTCGTCGCCGTGGGTTTGGGTGATGTTGGTGGAGCCGACGATATCAGTGAACAGCACGGCGGTCATACCGCCCTTGCGGTCCTTGGGCGAGCGCCAGGCTTCCAAGGCATGGGCCAGGAAAATGCCTATATCCTCGTCGCTTTCCCAATCGTCGTCGAAATCGTCATCCGCCGGGCTCTTGGGCTTGGCGTTGGCCGGCGCCTTGGCTGCTTCCTCCGCCGCCGCCTCGCGTTCGGCCGCTTTCTTTTCGTCCTCGAGCGCGGTCGTCATCGCCTCGCGTCCGGCGCGGAACATGTCGAGGTAGCCCGGCTCCAGCAGGTAACTGTCATATTTATCGGAAAACTGTTTTAGGCGGCCCTTGTCCACGCCCAGGGCGAGGGCGCAGGGTTCCAGGATCTTACCCAGGTGGCGGGTATCGATCTTGGCGTTGTTGGCGAGGATTTCCGCAGCCCCGGCAAAGAACAGCTGGCAGCCGAAGGTCGTGACGGCATCCATGCGCCCACCTTTCGCCTCCGGATCGGATGCCATGACGAAGGACATGCAGCGTTCGAAAAACTGCATCAGGCTGGTGCGCGCAGCCTCTATGCGGTTGGCGGCGCCGGCGTCGACCGGTGCCTCCGGTTCCGCCGGCTTTTCCTCTTCGGGCGCAGGCGGGACCTCGGGTTTTTCCTTCTCACTGTCTCCCGTTGACCATTCGTCTTCCGCCTTCTTATCCTTCTTGCCTTTTTCCGGACCACCCTTTTTCCGCTTTTTCTTATTGCCAGCGGGTTTGCGCCGGGCGTGAAGGCTGGTTGGCGGGTGAGCCACGGAAGGCAGCGGCGATGTCGGCGCCGCTGATCGTCGTCGGCAACAGAATCATCAGCGATATGACGAAACCGATCCCCATGGTCTTTGCCGCCAGATTGTGCTGGCCCAGGGCGCTGGCCAGCATCGGTGTGCCGCCGAGGTGGTTAATCGAAGCCCAAAGGCCCCAGCCCACGCCCAAAGCGATAAAGGCGACCGTAAACAGTTTGACCGGCAGTGCGAAAGCGCTGCGCTGCAGGACCGGGTCTTCGGCGGCTTCCTTGCGGGCTCGTTTGGCGCGCTTGCCGGCATCCTCGTCTTCGTCGCCGCCGCCTTCGAAGAAGGAACCTTGGGTGGCTTTGTGTTCCTGCTTCGCCTTCGGTTTGACCTCGAATTCGTTAAGTGGCGGCACGCCATCCTTTTTGGCGTCGGCATAGGCCAGCGCCTCATGAAAACCGCCTGAGCGCTTGTCGGGTGATTCGCGGATGATGCCGACGGCCTCAACCGCCGCTTCCTGCATGAGCTTTTCCGCGTCCGTCACGGCGCGGCCAAAATCCGCCTTGGAATATTGCTGATATACGGTCCACTTGCCCTTGCGCAGAGCGTAGAGGTCGTTAACGGTTTCCGCCAATTTCAGCCCCTAGGTATTCGTTTCTTCAAAACCGCAAGAAATCGTTCGCGCCGTCGCGCCACCACGCTCAGGATCACCCCCTAGAGTTTACAATTCCCGGCGCGTGAAACAAGTCTCTCTCGCAAGTTGGAGGGTATCGGCACTTGTACCGGAGCGCCTCGCGGGCCATATATAGAAACGTTGAAGTTGAATTGGTGTTGGGAGTGGTGTCCGCAAGTAATTGGAAAATTAATAGCGGCGAAGCGGTTTCGTTTGACGATCGCTATCGGATCGACCTCGGCGTACCGCTTAGCGACCTGGACTCGCCCAACGCCCAGGCATTTGCCGCTACTGACCGCGATGCGGCGGAAGGTTCGGTTTTCGCCCTGGTTTGCCGGGCCGACTTGCCGCAACGGCACCACGCGGCCCAAATGGTTGCCGACAAGACCCCCAAGAACACGCTGGCGTTACGGGCCAGCCAGTTCGTGGCGATCGGCAACGAAATCCGCCCCGTCATGATCCTTGAGCGACCCGTTGGCGGCCGCCTGTCGGATAGTCTGACCAACCGCAAGGGCCTGGCTGAGCCGGTGGTTACCGACCGCATCTTGCCGAGGTTGATCGAGGCGTTGGCCGAGTTCGACCACCAGGGCATTGCCCACCGCCGGATCCGGCTGGAAAATATCTTTTACATGGATCGGGAGAGACAGCGCGTCGTCCTTGGTGAATGCTTCACCGAACCACCGGGTTATTCGCAACCCGCATTGTATGAAACCCTGGATCGCGGCATGGCGGATCCGATCGGTCGCGGCGAGGGCGGCACCGGTACCGATCTTTACGCCCTGGGTGTGGCGATAACGCTGCTTTTGAACGGCCGCAATCCCGTCGAAAAGCTCACGTCCGATGAACTGTGGGAGCAAAAAATGTCCCATGGAAGCTATGTCACCCTGATGGGGTCTCAAAAAATTTCCGGACCAGCCGAACGAATGTTGCGGGGCCTGTTGTGTGACGATTCCGGTGAGCGCTGGAGCATGGAGGATGCCGAAGGCTGGGTGTGGGGAAGCGCCCGTCGCCTGCAGCACAAACCCTCTGGCGTGCGCGCCCGCCGCCCCGTCAGGATTAACGGCAAGGACATCATGTACGACCGCATGGCCGCCTTGGAAATCGGCCGCCTGGGGGATGCCGGCTCGGAAATCGCCAAGGGCGATAAGCTGGCCAACTGGGTGCGGGGTGGACTTGACGATTTGGGACGGCATTCCGCCATCGTCGCGGCTCACGAATCGGCCAGAAGCGGCGACGGCGTTGCTGCCGGGATCCTGGCGACGCGGGTTTGCGCCATCCTAGATCCCTCCGGACCCGTCCGTTTCCGCGGCTTGGCCATATGTCTGGACGGGTTCGGTGCGGCGGTGGCCTCCGCCTTGTCATCCGGTGACGTTGAGTTGCACAACAAACTGACAGATCTGTTCGCCAGCAACTATTTGTCCGGCTGGGAAGCCTGGGATGAGCGCCAGGGGGAAAATTCATCAACCGGCGCAAATTTCGGCGCCATTCGGAGTTACGTGGAAAATTCAGCACCGGGTTTCGGGCTGGAGCGTTGCCTTTATGAACTGAATACCGCCACGCCGTGCCTCAGTCCCCCAATCGCCGCGGCTGGGGCCTTGGATTTGGGTGATCTGCTGCGGGCAATCGAGGAGGTTTTGGAAAAGCCCAAGGACGATTTCGAGATTTTGGACCGGCATATCGCGGCGTTTGTCGCGTCACGCTCCACGGATGCAGTCAAGGCCATCCCGCGGCTTGCCATGGATGGCGGCGATCCGGCCGAGCGACGGCTGAAGGTGTTGGGATTGTTCGCCATCCTGCAACACGTCACGAAGTGCGGGCCGTTGCCTAATCTGTGTCAGTGGATGTCCGCCCGCATGCCGCCCGTGCTTGATCTCTTTCATAGCCGCAGCCGGCGGAAGAATTTGGCCCAAGACATCGAATTGGCGGTGGCCAACGGTGACCTCGTCGACATGCACAACAGCGTCGGCGCGCCGCGGATCAGGCATCAGGACCGTGCCGAAATGTTTGCCGCCGCCGAAGAATATGCCGACCTGGAGGCACACCTCGAAGGTTTGGAAAACGGCGGGCCGGTGATGAACGTCGAGGCGCGCACAACCGGCTACCGCATGGCCACCCTGCTGGGCGCGATCGCCGTGGGGATTTCCGTCTGGTTCACCAGCACGATTGGACTGCCGTCATGATCGCGGCGCTCTTTGCCACCATCGTGCTTATCGTCCTGGGTCTCATGCCAAGCATGATTTCGTTTTTTATCGAACGCCGCCCCGGCAGCAGCGGCTCCACGTGTATCGCCCTGTTCAACTTGGCCGGTTTGATCCCGGTTGTCGGCAAGGTCTGGAGCGTACCCGGAGGCGCCGCGGTCGTCGGCGATATCTACTCGTGGTTCGTCATCTACATGGCAGCGGCGGTCGGCGCTGCGCTGGCCTGGGTGGCGCCGCACTTTTCCATCGTGTACCTGCAGGCGTTTTCCGGCCGCCGGCGCGCTGCGATCAAGGCGCGGCAAAAGGAACTATTCGACGAGTGGGGTTCGTCGATCCTGGATTAGCCGGAAAGTCCCGGTTTAGTCGGCGGAGGATTCGACCAGTCGGTTCGCCATGGCGGCGCTGCGCATGGCTTTTTGCAGCTTTTCGAACGCCCGTACCTCGATCTGGCGGACGCGTTCGCGGCTGATACCGTATTCCTCGCTGAGCTCCTCCAGGGTCGAAGGATCTTCCTTGAGGCGGCGTTCCGTTAAAATATGCTGTTCGCGCTCATTGAGCGACTTCATGGCCTCGGCCATCCAGCCGCGGCGTTGCTCAAGCTCCTGGCTTTCGCCCAGCATGTGTTCCTGGTCCGGCGTGTCGTCGACCAGCCAGTCCATCCATTCGCCGTCGCCGTCCATGCGAACGGGCGCGTTCAGCGAACTGTCGGCAGCCGCCATGCGGCGGTTCATCTGGACCACGTCGTTCTCGGCGACGCCCAGGCGGTCGGCGATCTTGGTCACGGTTTCGGGGTGCAGGTCGCCCTCGTCGATGGCCTTCAACTGGCCCTTGATCTTGCGCAGATTGAAGAACAGCTTCTTTTGCGCCGCCGTCGTGCCCATCTTGACCAGCGACCAGGAGTGCAGAATGTATTCCTGGATCGAGGCGCGGATCCACCACATAGCGTAGGTCGCCAGACGGAAACCCCGCTCCGGATCGAAGCGCTTGACCGCCTGCATCATGCCGACGTTGCCTTCGGAAATCAGTTCGGCAACCGGCAGGCCGTAGCCCCGGTAACCCATGGCGATCTTGGCGACCAGGCGGAGATGGCTGTTGACCAGTTTCCCGGCGGCGTCCACGTCGTCCCGCTCACGCCAGGCCTTGGCGAGCATGTATTCCTCGTCCACCGTCAGCATGGGAAATTCGCGAATCTGCTGGAGATAGCGGCTTAAGCTGCTCTCCGGAGTGATCGCGGGAACGATATTACGAGCCATCTGGTATTTTCCGCGGCGTTTAAGCACCGCGTCCCTGGTTACCTGTAATTTTATCAAAGAGGCGAACCTCGCCCCTCCGGTGTCTCTGGCACCTGTATCTTATAAAGGGATGATGGGGTCGAATGTCAAGGTATCCGACTAACCAAGTCGGTTAAATATCCAATTGGGATAATAGCGCCTCGATATCAGCCGGTAAGGCACTTTCAAACCGGTGTTTTTTGCCGTTGATCGGGTGCTTGAAGCCGAGAACGCCCGCGTGCAGCGCCTGGCGGCCCAGGCTTTCAACGGTCTGGCGGGCGGGGGCGGGGAGTTTCCCGACGCCGCGGCCGCGGCCGTACAAGGGATCGCCAATGATGGGATGGCCGATGTGGGCCATGTGGACGCGGATCTGGTGCGTGCGGCCGGTTTCCAGGCGGCATTCGACCAGGGCCGCCTGATCGCCCAGGCGTTTCTGTGTCTTATAGTGGGTCACGGCGTGCTTGCCGCCCCGTCCCACCACCGCCATTTTCTTGCGGTTGCGCGGGGAGCGGCCGATCGCGCCCTCGATGGTGCCGGCGGCTGGCGCCGGCCGCCCCCAGACCACCGGCACCATCGAGGGCGGC
The DNA here is from genome assembly GCA_964401845.1 of uncultured Rhodospirillaceae bacterium. GTDB lineage: Bacteria > Pseudomonadota > Alphaproteobacteria > UBA2966 > UBA2966 > CAYFKJ01. The sequence goes on from CAYOAD010000053.1 coordinate 19,975, forward strand.
GAATTGCGCCGCCAGACCGTTGTGAGCCGCATCCGTTTTGGCC
>CAYOAD010000054.1:0-19900 GCA_964401845.1 uncultured Rhodospirillaceae bacterium
ATCCGCCCCGGTGGGCGCTGTCATCGAACGCATGTACGCATAGAAAGCGGCTGGCTTTTTTACCGCTCGTACGAATATGGACCCGAACGGGTGTGCTTTCAAGGGGGGTAAGGCACAATAAAGGCGATTTTTTTGTTTATTTTCAAACATTTAGATATACCCATAATTATTAGTTGGTTATTTAAGCGGCGGCAAAATTAACTCATTGAAGTTGCAGCATTCTATATATTTGGTTCTTTCATTCGGCCATCTACGACCGTTCGTTTTTCACAATTATTGCCTACCCGAGGCAAAAATTTATTTATCGTCCGGCGCCTGGGATAGGCTGATCAGGGCCCCTGCCAGCCGGGCGAGAGCCTGTGCTCTGGCCCAGACGCTCGACATGGTTTCGGCTACCCCGAGGGCCGACATGAAGGCCTCCCGGGCGGGCTCGCTGTTGCCGGCGGCGGATAACGATATTGCCACGTTGGTAAAGTGCCAGACCCGGTCGAGCGGGCTGTTTACCGCCTCGGCCGCCCGGACCGCCGCAGCCTTGGCGGCGACCGCTTTTTCCGCCTCGTTCCGTCGATCGTGGGCCACCGCAATGAGTCGCCAAACCATACCGCGAAGGGCAGGATTTGGGACGATTTCAGCTGTTTTTTTGGCCCTCTCCAGTTCATTGACGCCAATCCAGGCTTCGGCAATGCCTTTGAGCGCATGCGCCCTGGCAAATGACTTCTCCATCTCAATTTGGCGTGCCGCGATTTCCGCCTGCAACAAGCTCTGATGTCCGCTCATGAACCTTCCGGCTTCGTTCTGAATATGGGCGACATTTGTCCAGCCGACGGCGCGATAGCGCGCTTCGGACAAACGCACCACCATTTGTCCCGCCCGATGATCGTCCCCGGCCCGCGCCAAGGCTTTTGATAGAGCGAGGTAAGCGGAGCGGTCCCGGTCGTCATTTTTTTTGTCCGAAATCAGGGAAAGCGCGGCATCCGGCAGGTCCAAATCAGCATAAGCGACCGCCAACGCCCGATGTGGCGCACTCGTTTCACGTATTTGTTGCGATCTGGGAACATTACTTTCGAGCCCGGTCCTGTGCCGATCGATAATTAATTTCGATACTGTAACGTCACCGGCGGCATACAAACCCTTGGCAAGCCTTCCTAATAGCGGAATGTGTGGCCGATCATCTGGTAACTCCGTCAATAACCGCTGGATCTCCTGGGCAGTTTCACGGGCTTCCGGCCATGCACCGGCGTGGCTCTGGGCGATGGCAACGGCAACCAGCGCATCCGCCCGGGCCCAGATGTCGGGGATGATCCCGGCGCTTTCCAAGGCCGATTCCAGTTCGCCGTTGCCCGCCTGAGCCTTGGCGATATTGCCCAGCGCGGCAATTATGAGCCGGGGATCAGAAATTCGCCCGGCACTGCGGCGCGCCTCCAACGGCCGGCCGGCACGGGCCTGGACGGTGGCGATTTCACCGAACACCCAGTCGCGAAAGTGGGGCCGGTGGATGGCCGTCGCCGTGCCGATGGCTTCCTTCGTCAAACAGGCTACCGTGGGGGCGGCGAAGCAGGGTCGGGGGTCGCGGGTCGGATCGGCGGCTAAAATTTTTTGCGCCTCGTCCAACAGGGATTGGGTTTCCGGATTGGCCGCCAATTTTTGTCGCGCCGCGTTTTGTTGTTCGGCGCCCACCTTATCGAGTCGCATCAACAACTCCCGGGCTTCCGTGCCGAATTCAATATGGGCCAGCAGTTCGTCGCTGATCCGCCCGTCCGGTTCCAACCCGGCGCCGTTCTGATAACGCTTTACGGCAACTTCAACCTCATCGTTGAGGCGGCCGTCAACCGGCCCCTCATATATCCCCAGTTCCGACAACAGCAGTTGAACCTGAAGCACCACCGGACTGCGCGGCAAAAAGTATTCGAGCGAGCGGGCCCCGATATCGCCCGTCTTCAACGCGGCAACGGCCGCACCGATTTGCCAGGGTCCAGTCCCCGGGGCGATCAGCCACAGCGCTATCAGGCATGTCCAGGTTGTTCGGCGCATTATCCAAGTATGCCGCCGACGCACGCGGATGTCGCGCTTTGAGCGAATTCATCTGGAAAGCTAATCACGGGAAAGGGAAATGGCGCGCCCGGGAAGATTCGAACTCCCGACCCCTAGATTCGTAGTCTAGTGCTCTATCCAGCTGAGCTACGGGCGCGCAATGCTCCGGCGCTTCTTTGGCCGGCTGCCGATCGCCGCGTTCGCGAACCGGCAACCAAGGCTGCGGAAACTAATCAAATCAACACCGCTTTGCAAGGGTCTTGGACAGGGGCCGTTTACGCATCGCCCCGGAACGCGGGAGGCAGACGCAGGCGGATGCTGAGAGGCCATCATGCATTTTGCGTCTAACCGCCCGCTTTTACTTGAGAAAAGCCGCTTGTGGCCCTCCCGCCCTTTGGATAAGATCACCCGGCGAGGGAGGCTAATCTCTACAACAGTTCCAATCGCAGACAAACCCCGACGACTCGGATGAGGCGTCCACGGTTGAAATGCGCGGTCCGGGACGGTGGTGGAGTAGGTTAAACCTTGGCGAACAGGTGGGTATTTGTGCGCGCGAACTTACTTCCGAAAGGCTGTTGTGCTGACAAGAGTAAGTGTCAACGAAGACCACGGACCGGTATTGATACTGACCGGCATGACAATTGAAGGAAGAGGATCTGTGCTGCAGATGAAAAATTTATACGGTGTTTGCAGGACGGCATTGAAAAAATGGCATTGAGAAAATCATATGGCGCCGTAGTCGGCGCGGCAGTTCTTTTGGCCGGCTGTTCGTTCGCCACGGATACATTGTGGCCAACGCTAACGGGTGACGACCCAGCAGGCGAGCAGGACGCCGGTGGCGACAAGGTCATGATTGCCGAGTCGGATGCTGAAAAAATGGCGTCCCCGACACTAAGTCCGCCGGCGGCGCCGGCCCCGCCACCACTCATGGGAACGACGAATTTTGCCCAGGCGCCTGTCACCCAAGCGCCGTCGACAGGCACCTTCGTGGGACAGAAAGTCGCACAACTGAGGAACGAATTAGGCAGCCTGCGCGGAATTATCGGTGCGCGCAATACCACCCTGCAGCAAATCCGCGGCGCCACGACGGTCAATGCCCAGCGCTATCACGGCGTTGTGGCCGCCATCAATTCGCGCCTGCAAATCGGGACGACGCCCGGCAACCCGGTTTTGGTTAGTCAGTGGAACTCCGCCCAGGCGGAACTGGACCGCCTCGGCGCGGACATCGCCGCCATGAACAGTCTGGCCAATGACGTCGCGTCGGCCTCGTCGTTGTCGGCTTATCTGCTTGAAAGCGCCCGCGCGACATACGGCCTGCAGGGCGCCATCGACGAGGATCACCGTCAGATCGCCATCCTTGAAGACGAGACCAACCGCACCGTCGTGTTGATCGACCGTCTGCTCAATGAACTGTCGGAGGACATCAGCCGCCAGACCGCCTATGTCGGTAACGAGCGGCACAACCTCACGACCTTGTCTCTGGCCATCAAGAACGGCGAGTTCTACGGCCAAAGCCTGACCAACCGGGCCTACTTCGCCGCCACGCCGTTGGCCGGCGCGGCGCCCGCCGCCAGCGGCGTGAGCAGTGCCTCGCAAAGCCGCCGGCCCTTGGTGGTGATCCGCTTCGACCGTCCGGACGTGCCGTACCAGCAGGCGCTCTACAATGCGGTCTCGAAGGCCATCGAGCGTCGCCCACAGGCCGCTTTCGCCTTGGTCGCCGTCGCACCCGCTCAGGGTACGCCGGCCGAGGTGGCGCTCAACACCTCCAAGGCCAAAAAGAACGCCGATCAGGTTCTCAGAACCCTGACGGAGATGGGCCTGCCCGCCGGCCGCGTCAATCTGTCGGCAACGACCAGCGCCGAGGCTTCGACCAACGAAGTTCACATCTATCTACGCTGACTTCGGTAAGCAATCGAGAAACAAGGGCGGATTTTCGGATCCGCCCTTTTTTCGTCCAAGCCAGCTATCGGATGAACGGCGGATAGGAAAAAGAAAAGGGGCACACCGTTAGGTGTGCCCCTAAACCGTGCGGCGGTCACCCGCCCGGCTAGACTGCTCGTTACTGCCAGGACATACCCGCCAGGTCGTTTACGAACATGGGTGAGTTCTTCCACACCCCAGTCAGGCCCTTGCGGAAAACCGCCGTGCGGGCCAGCTGGAACAGGAAGCCGTTGACAGCATCCTCAGCCAGCTTGCGCTGGGCGGCCTGCAGGTGCTTGGCCCGCATGGCCTGATCAGCCGTGGTATCCGCCTTCTGGATGATGTCGCGGAATTCCTGGCTGTCGTACTGGAAGTAGTACTTGGGATTGGCGTAGATGTTTATGTCGTTAGGCTCGACATGGCTGACGATGGAAAGATCGTAGTTCTTCTTCTTGTAAACCTGATCGATCCACTGGGCCCATTCGACAGGCTCGATCTTTGCCGTGATGCCGACTTTCGACAGCTGATCGGCGATGATCTCGCCGCCGCGGCGGGCATAGGTCGGAGGCGGCAGCTTCAGCGAAAGTTCCAGACCGCCGCCGTAGCCGGCTTCGGCCAAGAGCGCCTTGGCTTTTGCTGGGTTGTGGGCATACATGGCCGTGAGATCGACGTAGGCCGGATTGTGCGGCGCGAAGTGAGTACCGATCGGCATGCCGTAACCGAACATGGCGCCATCGACAATGGCCTGGCGATCCAGCGCGTAGGCGATGGCGCGGCGGACACGAACGTCCGAGAGAGCCTTCGACTTGTTGTTGGTTGACAGAATTGTTTCGCCTTCGGTGGTGCCTTCCTGAACGACGAACGTCGGATTGGCCTTGAACTGTTCGAGGCTTTCCGGCGAACCGAAGTAGGGGAAGATATCGATGTCGCCGGCCATCATGGCTGCCACCTGGGCCGAGGGATCGCTGATGAACTTGAAGGTCACCTTGTTGATTTTGATGGCGCCCGGATCACGGTAATGCGGGTTTTTCTTCAAGCTCATCGAGCTACCCTTGACCCACTTGTCAAAGGCATACGGGCCGGTGCCGACCGGATGATGCTTGTTATTCTCGGCTGTCTCGGGACCGACGATGACGGATGTCGATTCACCCAGTTGGAAAAGCAGAAGAGGATTGGGGTCCTTCAAGGTAATTCTGACGGTCATCGGGTCGACCGCCTCGACGGACGCCATGTTGGTGTAGCGTTTCTTCCGTTTGTTGGTGCTCTTTTCGGCGGCGTTGCGCTCGAACGTAAACTTGACGTCACTGGCATCGAACGACGTGCCGTCGGCAAACTTGACGCCTGACTTCAGTTTGAACGTGAAGACTTTGAGATCGTCCGATACGGTCCAGCTTTCGGCCAGGCCCGGGCCCACCTCGGCGCGTTCGTTAATCCGTGTGAGACTTTCGTAGACGTTATAGAGCGTGACCTGGGCGATCGCCGCTGCCGCATCCATCGTCGGATCCAGTCCCGGCGGTTCCAACGGCATACCCAATACCAACGTGTCCTTCGCACTCGCCTGGACCGGCGCAAAACCGGCGACAGCAGCGATAACGGCTCCTGCAATTCCCATTACGCATTTGCGCATGGCTTCCTCCCTTCGTTAGGCCGGTTCCCTAGCCGGCATGCCGCTCCCTGTAGCCTGGAAAGTCCCCCAGTCCGTCGGCGGCGTAAACGCCACGGGCGATTGCCCGGGCAACACAATCCGCAGCCATCATGCCGAGCCGGGCCAATGACAAGGGCACCGGGTCGGGCAAATCCTGCCGCGCCGTCGAAAGCACAAATATGGTATCGCCATCAAAGGGGGTATGAACAGGGCGAATCGCACGGGCGATACCGTCATGCGCCATGATGGCAATGCGCAGGGCTTGGGCCTTGGTCAAGGCAACGTTCGTGGCAACCACACCGATGGTTGTGTTGGCCGGGCCAAACTGCATCGCTTTCGGCTTGTAGTCGAGATTTCCCGCAGAGGCCTCCGGTGTCGGCCTGGCGCCGCCGAATTCACCGTCAACCTCCCAGGGCCAGGCCCAGAAGGCATCCGTCCCCGGCATGACCACCGATCCCCAGGGATTTACGGCCATCAAAGCGCCGACCTGCTCGCCTTCATCGCTCAGCGCCGAGGCGCTGCCGAGCCCGCCCTTCAGCAGACCTGCCGTCGCGCCCATGCCGGCGCCCACATTTCCCAGTTGAAAATCCGTTCCCGCGGCATCACAGGCCCGAATGGCAAGTTCACGGTAAGGGGGAACGTCGCCCCAATCCTTGTCCCCGCCGTTCAGGAGATCGATCAGAATGGCTGCGGGGACAACCGGAATCGTGGCAGACCCAACCTGTACGCCCCGCCCCTCATTGAGCAGCCAGGAAGACACCCCGGAGGCCGCATCCAAGCCAAAAGCCGAACCGCCGGAAAGCACGATCGCCTGAATGGCCTCGACGCTGCAGGTCGGGTCCAGGGCATTGATCTCATGGGTTCCCGGCGCACCGCCGCGTACATCGGCCGCGGTTACGGCGTCTTCATCGGGTAGTACGACCGTGGTGCCAGTCCACGCATCGTCGAGCTGTGCATTGCCGACCCTTAAGCCGTCAACGTCCGTTATGAGGTTTCGCGGACCCGGTCTGATCATGTGCTGACGTCTTCCCAGTTACTCGTGCTCTGTGGGAAAGCGTAGCGGCGCCGGCAAAGGCGGTCAACGCAGGCGGGACGGGTCAGATGGCGCGGCTGTGACGTCCGGGACCGACGCCCAGATAACTGTCGAACGCCGCACAGACCGAGCGCACGGCCAGACGGCCTTCTTCGGGCACCGTTACGACGCTGCCGTTTATGGCGACCAGGCCGTCCTGCTGCAAGGGCGCCAGCGCGGCAAGCGAATCAGCGAAAATATCGCCGTCAAAACCGTATTGAGCCGCTTCTTCGGAGAGGTCGACCTCGAGGTCGCACATCAGGCGCTGAATGACAGCGCGTCTCAGGCGATCATCTTCCGACACCTCGACGCCCCGCGCGATGGGCGGTTCGCCGGCTTCCAGCGCGGCGCGGTAATCCGGTACGAGCGAGGCGTTTTGCACATAACCCTGGGGCAGCGATCCGATTGCCGACGCGCCGAAGCCGATCAGCACCTCCGCCTCGTCGGTGGTGTAACCCTGGAAATTCCGGTTGAGCCGGCCCTCCTTGACGGCGACCGACATGGGGTCCTCATCACGGGCGAAGTGATCAAGGCCAATGGCGACGAAGCCGTGCTCGGCCAAGCGACCCGCCGCTGCCCGGTAGAGGGCCAGCCTTGCGCGGCCGTCCGGCAGCAGGTCCTCATCGATCATTTGTTGATGGGCTTTCATCCAGGGCACATGGGCATACCCGAACAGCGAAATTCTGTCGGGCGCCAATTCCATCGCCAGATCGACCGTCGACAACACGCTTTCCACTGTCTGATGCGGCAGGCCGTACAAGAGATCGAAGCTGACACCGCCGATCCCGGCTTGGCGCAGCCCCTCCACCACCTCTTTTGTTTCCTCGAAGGGTTGAACCCGATTGACGGCTTTTTGCACCTCGGGCTGAAAATCCTGAATACCGATGCTGGCCCGGTTGACGCCAGCCTCGCCGAGCGCCGCGATATGATCCGCGTCAAATCCCCGGGGGTCTATCTCAACGGCGATTTCGGCGTCGCTTCGCAAGCTAAATCGTTCGGCGATCCCGGCCATCACATTGCGGAAATCATCCGACGCGACAATCGTCGGCGAGCCGCCCCCCCAATGGACATGGGCGACCGGACGTCCTTCCCCAAGATGCCCGCCGATCAAATCGATCTCCGTGGCAAGCAATTCCAAATAGGAAGCGACCGGCTGATAGCGGTTCACGACGGTAGTTTGGCAACCACAGAACCAGCACATCGTGTCGCAGAAGGGGACGTGGAAATAAAGCGACAAAGGCTGCGCAGACGGAATCTCCCGCAGCCAGCCGGCATAGGTGCCCCCATCGACCGTCGTATTGAAATGCGGCGCCGTCGGATAGCTCGTATAGCGCGGCACCCGGCCGTCATGCTTAAGAAGGATATCGTCGTCGATCATATCGCCGAGCAAATTCGGTCAAGGTTGTCAAAAAACAAAAGGCCGTTCGACACCCCCCGACATCAAATCGCACCCATGCAACCGTCCTTATAACAGGCAAAGCATAAGAACGGAACCGCGGCGCATCTCTTGTGCGGTATTGTCGCATGGCTGCGCGACCGGAGCCCGCGCTTGAGATTCAGAGTATTTTCTAGGCCTGGGCGATGATGAACAGCCGGCGGAACGGGAAATAGGTCTTACCGTCCTCATCCGGCGGGTAGGCGTGAGCGATCCGTTCGGCGTACGCCGCCTCGAAATCCGCCCGCTCCCCTTCATCCACGAGCGCGTCCAACAAAGGTTTGAGCGCCGTACCGCGGGTCCACTCGACGACGGGGTTTTCGCCCTGGAGCACTTGCAGATATTCCGATTCCCAGATGTCGACGCGCCAGGCGAGCGGCGCCAGCAGATGGTGATAAAATCTGGGTTCGGCGACCGGCTGCTCCCGCAAGTGGGGTTCCAGCGTCGACGCCCACGACCCGGCCCTCACCGCTTCCGTCATGCATACGTGCGAGGGCGCCTGATGATTTCGCGGCATCTGTACCGCCAGCACGCCCTGGGGCGCCACGAAGGAAAACAGGGCGGGAAACAATTCCTCGTGGCCGTCACACCACTGCAGCGCGGCATTGCTGAAAATCAGATCGAAGGGCTCTTCGGGCGCCCATTCTCGGATATCGGCTTCGAGCCAGGTCACGTCCAGACCCTCGGCAAAGGCTTTCGAGAGCATTTCCGGCGAATTATCGACGCCGGTAATTCGCGCCCGCGGCCAATAATCGTTCAACAGACGCGTGACATTACCCGGGCCGCAGCCGAGATCGGCAATGCGTTCCGGCGTCGCCAGCGGCACCCGCCCCATTAGGTCAAGCGCCGGACGGACGCGATGACCGCCAAAATGTAAATAGTGATCCGGGTCCCAACTCACGTGTTCACTCCGCGCTCCCCAAAAGCGGGATCAAAAATTGTCGTCGCCACAGCCTCAACTCTCCACGGCGGGCTCTTGTTTCTTTATAATCTGCGGCACCGGAGCTGTCTTGCTGGGCTCGTTAGTATCCTCTCTAAGCGTAGGCTCGAAGATCCCCCCCGATTTTCTCTTTGGGGCGGCGCTCTGGGCCTCCGTTAAGTACGGCTCCGGCGTACCAATATGCGGTTTTTGAGTCTTGGGCCTGCCTTCAAGGCGGGCGAAGGGGTCAGGCTTCCTATAGCAATCGACGCGGGCAATGTTCCGGTAGCAATACAATTTGGTATCCGCGGTTTTCTCCACCGCTGGCGGATCATCGCAAATCGCGTCGCCGCGCAAAACTCTCGCCATAGAGCAGGTATCGCCGTTTATCTGCGTCAGGGTATCGTCCACGAAGGCCATGACAGCGGCCCCGCACCCGCCGAGCGGAAGCAGCAACGCAACAACCAAAAGGCCACGAATACCCGCCACTTCAATATCCCCGTTAATTCGAATGTCCGGCCCGCGATGTGCCGGAACAGAGCCAAAATCCATATCCGACCGACAGGTCTCTTCCTCTCATCTCGGTCAACATATTGATTCTAAGCGGAAATTGTAAACAGAAAGTTACGCGGTCGCCACCGTGTTGCGGGACGAAAAAGTCTTTTGTCAGACAATGCCGCAGAATTTCTCATGCCTTGGGAAGATGAAGTCGAAATAAGCTCCCGGTGCCATCGCTTTTCACCAGCGTCAGGTCGCCACCATGAGATTTGGCAATATCGTGGGATATCGCCAATCCCAATCCGGTACCGCCCACTTTCACACTGCCGGCAAAGGCTTTGAACAGGTGGTCTCGGGCGGTTTCCGGCAAGCCCGGTCCATTGTCCTCCAGATCGATCAGGACGCCGTTCTCCGTTCGCTTGGCCGAAACGGTGACGCGGCCGGAGCCAGGTTTCTCCTCATCAGCCAAATTCCCCAAAATGGCCTGCACGGCATTGCGCGCCAAGTTCAACATCGCCCGGTAGATTTCATCGCGGTCAGCCTCGATGTCAAAACCGGCGGGAATATTGTTTTCCCAAGAGATAACGCCCCCTGCCGGCACGCCCAGCGACGCGCCGATGTCATCGCCGAGTTCAGCAAGGTTAAATTTCATCAGCCGAAGCGGTGAATCGTCGGGGCGCACGAAACGCAGGGTATGGCTGCAAAGATCAACGGCGCGGTCGATCGCTCCGATCAGCGTCGGCGTTACCTTCCGAACGTCGGGATCTTCGCTACCCGCCAAACGGTCCGACACAAGTTGCGCGGTGGCCAGTATGTTTCTGAGATCGTGACTCATCTTACTCACAGCCGTACCGAGTTGGACAAGACGTTCCTGTTTTCTCAGAGCTGACCGCAGTTCCCCTTGCATCGCCGCCAGTTCGCGTCGCGCCACACCAATTTCGTCGCCTCGGCTGGAGGCCGCGATGACGTTGTCCGGGTCCTGAGGGTTCTTGCGGAATTCGATCATGCTCTCGGTAATGCGCCGCATGGGGCGGACCATCAACCGATGCAGGCTGAGGAACACCAGGGCGGCCGTGATAAACGAAATCACGACGGACAAACTCATAATGCGGACGGAGTAGTCGTACATCGCCGCAACCATCGGCGCCTCGTCGATGACGACCTCGATCATGGTTTCCGATTTACTGCGGGAGTCGCCGACCACGCGGATCAATCTGTTTTTTCCCGGCCGGAGCGCCGCGAAGGCATCGGCGATCAGGCGGGGCGCCGAGCTTTCCCTCAAGTCGAAGCTCATGGCGATTTCGCTGGGTTCGTAATCGCCCAGCATGAGCCGCCTTGTTTTCGGCCCCTTCCGGACCACCAGGCGGGCGCCGGCGTGTCCCAGAAGCTCCATCGTCAACTCTTTGCTCACCATGTTGTCGGGCGTCGCTTCCAGAGCCAAAGAAGCGAGTTCGCCGGCCGCCAGTTTTTCCTGCAGATAGACCAGGCGAAAACGGGAAATCGACGGCACGTAGATCAGCACTTCAGCGACCATGATGAAGGTGATCGTCAAAACAAGAAGCCGCGCCGAGAGGCTGTTGAGCAATTGCGGGGATGAAGGGCTTTCCGACATGCCCGGCATTGTAGCGGAAATTGTCTGCCTGACGAACGCCGGCAGCCGTTTCAGCGGACGGCGACGATGCAGAGATTGGGTGTTACTCGGCGACGACAAGCCTGTAGTCCGGTGTGGGGTTCAGGGGGCATGAATAGAGGTATTCGCCGGGCTTCAGGTTGACTTCATAGTCCTGGGTTTCGCCGGTTTCCAGACCGCCGCCCGATACACTGGTTTTCATTGCAACGTGCACGGGATTGCGCCAGTCGTAATCCTTTTCGCGCACCCAGAAACCCAGTTCATAAGGAACGTTCCGGTTTGTGACGCGAAATACGTACCGGCCCGGTTTGAGCTCGAGGGTTTTGGATTTTGCCAGCCGGTCACTGCCGGTCTGCTTGTTGATCCGGTTGCAATCCGCGGCGCGTTTTGTTTTGAACGAATGGTCGACGCCGTTTTCGGATTCGAGAAACTGGCAAGCCGTTTGGGTCAATTCGATCACATCGGCGGCACGTACCGGCCCTGCGGCAAGCATGCCGGTCAACACCACCGCTGGCAGAATTCCCCATGACCGAACGAACATGAAAACCTCTCCCCTGAGTCTTGAACGCCGAAAAAGAATGGGACGGCATCGGCAACGGGTCTACTCAAACCCCGTCACGCTTGCGTGAAACGAGAGGCGTCAGCCGAACTTGGCGAGAAACCGCACCACTCTCCGCGTCCGCTCGCTGAACAGGCTGCGGGTGTAAAACGATCCCGCCGCCCTCTTCGAAACCTCGCCCAGCGTCGGGTAAGGGGCAACAAACCCGGCCATGGCGCCAATCTTCATTTTTTTCTGGACCGCCAAGACCCAGGGCTGTAGCAGATCACCCGCATTGGGACCGACGATGCCGGCGCCCAGGACACGGCCCCGTTTCGTCGTGACGACCTTGATCAAGCCATCGGTTTCGTGCCCGGCACGGGCCCGGTCGTTCTCCGCAAAAGGCCAGCGCAGGATACGGATCTCGCCGTGTTGCGCCCGCGCTCCGGCTTCGGTCAAACCAACCTGACCCAACTCCGGGCTGGTATAGGTCACCCACGGCACCGCGTCGTAACTGGCCTTGGCGGGCAGACGGAACAGCGCGTTGCGCAACACGATGCCCGCTTCGTAGCCTGCCACGTGGGTGAACTGCAGTCCGCCGGTAACGTCGCCGATGGCGAAGATCTTGCGGTTGCTGGTGCGCAGCCGGGCGTCGACTTCAATGCCCTTGCCGTTGTGACGGACGCAGGCGGCCTCCAGTCCCAAACCCTCGACAGTCGGTCTGCGGCCCGCGGCGATCAGCAGGTGGCTGCCGTCGATGCGATGTTCGCCGGCTGAATTCTCGATGGTCACCGCACAGCCGGCATCCGCTGCCGCTACGCCGACCACCTTGGCGTTCTCAAAGATATCGATGCCGTCGCGCCGGGCGCACTGGGCGACCACGGCGGCCAGTTCCGGGTCGTCGGCGCCGAGGACGTTGAACATTTCGATGACAGTCACCCGCGAGCCCAGATTGCGATGGGCCTGTGCCAGTTCCATGCCGATCGGACCGCCGCCGATGATGATGAGATGGTCGGGACGCACGCGGTTGTCGAAGATCGTCTCGTTGGTCAGGTAGGGAACGCCGTCGAGCCCTGGAATCGGCGGAACCATGGCTTTTGATCCTGTGGCGATAACGAAGCGGCGAGCCTTGATCCTGCGGCCCCCGGCCGTCAGCTCGCCTGGCGAGGTGAATTCACCGGCGGCCTCAATGACGTCGACACCCAGGCCGCGGAACCGGGCGGGAGAATCGTGGGGTTCGATGCCGGCGATAACCCCGTGGACATGATCGTTGACGCGTGCGAAATCTATCGCCGGATCGGCGTCGACGCCAAACACGCCGGCTTGCCTGGCGCCCGCGGCGGCGCGGCCGGCGGCGATCAGCGCCTTGGAAGGAACGCAGCCGTAATTCAGACAGTCGCCGCCGAGTTTCGCTTTTTCGACCAAAACGGTGTCGGCGCCCATCTGGCTCGCACCAGCGGCGACCACAAGACCGCCGGAGCCGCCCCCGATAACGCAGATGTCCGTATTTATGGTGTCCGTCATCCGGCCGATGCTCCCCGTGCAACTGCTAGTCGGCTACGCCGCCGTGGCCGCCTTATACCGTTTATAGGCGACCGGAAGGAGGGCGAGAAGCGCCAATCCCACGATGGGGCCCAGGATTTCAAGGCTGAATATGATCCCGAGATCAGGCGAGCCGCCCTGATCGAAAACCTTGCCGATGCCGTTGCCGACGCTGGTATAGACGAAGGTGCCGGGCACGATGCCGACCAGCGTGGTCGCGACGTAGGTGCGCAAGGGCACACCGAGTAAGGCCGGTCCGATGTTGACGAGGAAGAAGGGGAACAACGGTACCAGGCGCAAGACCAGCAAGTAACTTACGGCATTGTCCCTGAAGCCCGCTTCGAAGCGCCTGAGGCCCGGCCCGGCGCGGCGTCGCAAACCTTCGCCAAAAGCGCTGCGGGCGGCCATGAATACGGCCGTGGCGCCGAGCGTGGCGCTAAACACGACCCAAACCGCGCCCATGACGGCGCCGAACATGAACCCCGCCGTCACCGTCAGCAAAGTGGCGCTCGGCAGTGAAAACGCCACGCTCAGGGTGTAGAGAACGAAGAAGACCAGCGTCACCAAAACCTCGTTGGCCGCGACGAGTTCCTGTAGTTGCAGGCGGTGGTCGGCCAGCGTCTGGAAGCTCAGATACTGATCGAGCCCGAATATGAAATAACCGGAAAAACCGGCAGCCAGGAGAACCAGCGGCAGCCAGCGGCGCCAATTTCCGGACCGGGACGCGCGCCCGGAGGCAGGTTCCGATTCGCGTTCGAGCGGGAGTTCCATTTTTCCAATACTCATTAAACACCAATAATTTCAATAACTTGCACTTCCCCTTCGGGTATCCCGATGACCGATCCGGCAGCCATCGCCGGGGCCGTCTGAAGGATTTGTGTATCATTGCGGTCACTTTCAGCGCGAATAACCAATACGTGAGCATTTGGCCCGAAAAACGTGATCGGCGTGAAGTTCGATGAAAGGGCACGACATGCGTTGACTTCGCTGGGGCTAAGCCGTATACAGCGGGCCTGTTTTCCGAGCAATTCTGACGCCCTGCCGCCCATACGGGGGTTGCCGGCTGTCGTCACGGAGTAAGATCAAGTGAAACGCACATTTCAACCGAGCAACCTGGTTCGCAAACGCCGCCATGGCTTCCGCAAGCGCATGTCCACCGTCGGCGGACGCAAGGTCCTCGCCCGGCGCCGCGCCAGGGGGCGCAAGCGCCTTTCGGCCTAGTCGCCGGACCCGGCGATAGTGATGTCGGTCAAGGTCGGTCGCCTCAAACAACGCCGCGATTTCCTTCGGATCGCTGCGGCCCGCAACAAATGGGTTGAACCCGGCCTGATTCTGCAAGCCAGCCCGAGCAAGGACGAGCCGCGTCAGGTCGGCGGCGAGCGCTGCGACTTGAGGGTGGGCTTCACGGCCAGCCGCAAGGTCGGCAACGCGGTCGCCCGCAATCGCGTGAAGCGCCGGCTCAGGGCCGCCGTCTCGGAACTATTTCCGGTTCATGCCGAACCCGGTTTCGACTATGTTCTGATCGGCCGTCACGCCACGGCCGCGCGCGATTACAGCGCTCTCCTTCAGGATCTGCGGGTGGGCTTGAAACGGCTTGACGTCTGGCGTGAGAACGGCACCCCCGCCGCCAATTCAGGAGCAGCAGTACAGTGACCGAGATTTCTTCATCTCCGAATGATGCAACGGCGTTGCTGTTGAGGATCGCTCGGTCGATGGCGACCGGCGTGCTCAAGGCCCTGGTACAAACCTACCGCCTGACGTTTGCCCTGATATTGCCGAGAAGCTGCCGCTACGCCCCGTCTTGTTCCGAGTATGCCTTGGAGGCGCTCGAGGTCCACGGGCCGATATCCGGCGCCTGGCTGACCGTGCGGCGTCTGGCGCGTTGCCATCCCTGGGGCGGATCCGGCTACGATCCGGTCCCGGGCGCGCACGCCGATCACGATCACCGATGTGGCCACCCTCACCACGGCGCTCAGCCCAGCACCTCACCACTAAATTTTCGCATCAAATCAAGGCATACGGCAGAACCCCATGTTGGAACAACGTAATCTGATCCTTGCGATCGTACTCTCGGTCGTGATCATCATGGCGTTCGAGTTTCTCGGCCCGCAGCCGCCGCAACCGCCTCTGGAATCGACACAAAGCGCGTCTTCCGGCGCCGCACCCGATAGCGCGCCGGCGGCCCCCGGTGCCAAGAGTTCCGCACCCATGCCCGTGGCGCCGGGCGGCGCCGCCCTAGTCGCCCAGGCGCCCGCCATCCGCGCCCAGGCCGTGGCCAAATCGCCCCGCATCAAATTCGACAACGGCCGTATCCACGGTTCGATTTCCCTGGCCGGCGCCCGCATCGACGATGTCGTTCTGAGTGAGTATCGCGAAACCATCGATCCCACGAGCCCCGAGATCGTACTCTTCTCGCCGGCCGGTTCGACCAACCCCTACTACGCCGATTTCGGTTGGACCGTGGCCCAGGGAACCAATGTTAAAAGGCCCGATCCGGAGACGATGTGGCAGACGTCGGCGACCACGCTGGTGCCCGGCGCGCCGGTCAAGCTTACCTGGGACAACGGCGAAGGATTGGTGTTCACCCGCACCATCGCGCTCGACGAAAATTATCTCTTTACCGTGACCGACGGGGTCGTCAACAAAACCACCGCCGCCATAACGCTGTTCCCGTTCGGACTGGTCTCGCGCACCGGCACGCCGGAAACCACCGGGTTTTATATCCTTCACGAGGGCGCCCTGGGCGTCTTCAACGAAACGCTGACGGAGATCGACTACGACGAGATGGTCGACAGCCAGCGCATCAGCGAAAAAAGCACCGGCGGTTGGATCGGCATCACGGACAAGTACTGGTTGGCGGCGCTGATCCCCAACCAGGACGAAACCTTCGACGCCAGCTTCGGTCATTCGGCGCCGGAAAAAACCGACAAGTACCAGGTCGACTACCTGCAGTCGGGCCGGACCATCGCCGCCGGCGGCTCGAGCGAGGTCGTCAGCCGGTTGTTCGCAGGCGCCAAGGAAGTTCACATCCTTGACGCCTATGAGGAAAAATTCGGCGTCAAACGCTTCGACCTGGCTGTCGATTTCGGCTGGTTTTACTTCCTTACCAAACCGTTTTTCTTCGCCATTGACTGGTTCAACAAGCTGTTGGGCAACTTCGGGCTGGCTATTCTGGCGCTGACGGTTTGCGTACGCATCGTCTTCTTCCCGCTTGCCAACAAGTCCTTCAAAGCCATGAGCGCGATGAAGAAGCTGCAGCCGGAAATGACCAAGCTGCGTGAAAAGTTCGGCGACGACCGGCAGAAGCTCAACCAGGCGATGATGGAGCTTTACAAGAAGGAGAAGGCCAACCCGATGGCCGGCTGCCTGCCCATCCTCCTGCAGATCCCGGTCTTCTTCGCGCTTTACAAGGTCCTGTTCGTCTCCATCGAGATGCGTCACGCGCCGTTTTACGGCTGGGTCCACGACCTCTCCGCAGCGGATCCGACGACGTTGCTGAATCTCTTTGGACTGATTCCCTGGACGCCGCCATCCTACATTCCCATGCTTGGGGTCTGGCCCATTCTGATGGGTCTGACAATGTACCTGCAGCAGAAACTGAACCCGCAGCCGGCTGACCCGATCCAGGCCAAGATTTTCATGTTCCTGCCTTTCATGTTCACATTCATGCTGGCGTCCTTCCCGGCTGGACTGGTGATCTACTGGACTTGGAACAACACCCTCTCCATGGCCCAGCAATGGCTGATCATGAAGCGCGCCGGGGTCACGATCGGCGGGCAAAAAGCGGCCTGATCCATGACCGGCGGCGGCGCCGACGGGGATGCGGCTGAAATCAAGGCGGCCCTCCTGGAGCGCGGCAGGTTGCTGTTTGCCGGCCCCTGCGAATTCGTCGCCGGCGCCGCCTCATTGGGTGCCATCCCCGACCTGGCGCTTCCCGAAATCGCTTTTGCCGGACGATCCAACGTCGGCAAGTCGAGCCTCGTCAATGCGCTGACGGGGCGCAAGACTCTGGCGCGCACCTCACAGACGCCGGGCCGCACCCAGCAGCTGAATTTTTTCGACCTAGGAGGCGCCCTCTATCTCGTGGACCTGCCGGGCTACGGCTATGCCAAGGCATCCAAGACCGCCATCGCCAAGTGGACCGGCGTCATCAACGCCTACCTCAAAGGCCGGGCGACGCTGGCGCGGGTTTTTGTGCTGATCGACGCCCGTCACGGCGCCAAGGACAGCGACCGGGAAATTATGACGATGCTCGACGATGCCGCGGTGATGTATCAGGTCGTTCTGACCAAGGCGGACAAGACCACCGGTACCGAACTGGCTAACTGTCTCGCCAAACTGCATGCCGAATTGAAGACCCACGTGGCGGCCCACCCCGACATTGTCACCACCAGTTCCACCGCGGGCCGGGGCATCGAGGACTTGCGCGCGGAAATTGCCGCACTGGCCCAGTCCGCCTAACTGGGCTATAAGGCCGCCATTATGCCGGATACCGACAACACCGACGCCGACGAGAAATCGACGGAGCAGTGGTTAGAGACCGCCAGGACCTTGTCCGAGGCGCTACCCTACATGCGCCGTTTTGCCGGACAGACCTTCGTCATCAAGTACGGCGGCCACGCCATGGGCGACGCCGAACTGGCGGAACGTTTCGCCCGCGACATCGTGCTGATCAAACACGTCGGCATCAATCCGGTCGTCGTACATGGCGGCGGACCGCAGATCGGCGCCATGCTGGAACGTATGAAGATCAAGAGCGAGTTCATCGACGGTCTCAGGGTGACGGATCAGGCGACGGTTGAAATCGTCGAGATGGTGCTGTCTGGATCAATCAATAAGCAGGTCGTCACGGCCATCAACGCCGCCGGCGGTTCGGCGGTCGGTTTGTCGGGCAAGGACGGCCGGCTGATCGAGGCGGAAAAACTCCACCGCACGGTGCAGGATCCCGATTCCAACATCGAAAAGGTGCTCGACCTCGGCTTCGTCGGTGAACCGGCGCGGGTCAATCCGCATGTCCTCGAGGTACTCGAGAAATCCGACAGCATCCCGGTGATCGCGCCCATCGGCGTCGGCGAAAACGGCGAGACCTTCAACATCAACGCCGATACCGCCGCCGGCGCCATCGCCGCGGCCATCGACGCCAGCAAGCTGATCATGATGACCGACATCGCCGGCGTCATGGACGGCGACGGCAATCTGCTGGAAACCCTGACGGCCCAGGCGGCCCGCGCCATGATCCACGACGGCACGGTGCACGGCGGCATGATCCCGAAAATCGAGACCTGCCTCAACGCCATCGAGAACGGCACCCATTCGGCCACCATCCTCGACGGCCGCATCCCGCATGTGCTGCTACTGGAAATCTTCACCGAGCACGGCGTCGGCACGATGATCGGCGGCGTTTAGCCCATCCCCAAGGCAGGCTGAAGCCGGCCCCGTTCAATCCGCAAAGAAATCGAGGTACCAGGACATTTCGTCCTCGGTCAGCGGATAGTCGACGCCGTCACGGGCGTTGATGAGTTCGTCAGGCTGCACGTTGGCCATTTTCTTCTGCACTTCCATGGCCGTGCGCATGGAAAGGCCCGAGGCCCACACCAGCGCCGTGATGGTCTTGCCGCTTTTCGAGTCGATGATCTTGCGGCCGATGAGGGCCGGCACATCGGCCTTGATCGACATGGCCCGGATCAACAGGTCCCGATCGCCGCGTTTGATCATTTTGACGGCGTTCTCGTCGGTCAGGCCGCCGCCGTCGACCAGCTGCTGGGCGGCGACCTGTGCGGTGTCTTCCTCCTTGGTGACGGCATCCTTCTTCTCCAGGCCTTCCTTGACCTTGGTCCGCACCTCCTTTTCGGTGTCCCGGTCCAGTTCGTGCTGGTCGCTGAGGATATCGAGCAGGGAGAGGCTGACGAAGCCGGCGATCTTGCGCATCGACTTCTGCGACAGCAAAGGCCGCTTCACCAAAGGTTCATGCAGGCTTTCTTCCGAGGCCGCACCGGCCACGATTTCGTCCAGCGTTTCTTCGCGGATCTGCGCGTTCTTGTTGGCCAACAGGTTGGCGACCGCCGGAATATCCTGCGCGGCGACGATGGCGTCCGAGATGTCGGGATCGACGCTGCTGCGTTTGGCGATGGCGCTGAGGGCGCCGAGCGCCGGACCGGATTCGATGATTTCCATCAGGATGTCATCGGACAACAGGGGCGAATATTCGAGGATGGGAGCCGAGACGATCAGCTCGACGTCGTGCGCCAGGCGCTCGATGATGGGTTGGGGAATGTTGTCCGCGTGTTTGATTTCCTCGGCAACGATCTGGCGCACCTTGACCAGCTGATCCTTCGCCAGGATATCGAGGATCTCGAACGTCATGTCCTGAAGTTTTTTCGAATCCCGCTCGGTGATGTTGGGCACCAGGCGCCCGATCTTCAAAGCCAGATCGCAGCGCACCTCGTCGTTGGTATCCTTGGCGAGAATAAGATCCGCCTGGCGCGGCGTTTTCTTGTTGGTCGCAACCTTGCGTCTGACCGTCGGCGATTTGTCCTCGGCCAGATAATAGAGCACCTCCGGCTTGACGTCGGTGCGCTTGGCCAGGGCCTTGCGCTCGTCATGGGAATTGCTTTGGGATAACGTAAAATATCTTTCGCACTTTCAGGAATGACGGCTTCTTCTTAAACTT
>CAYOAD010000055.1:0-19534 GCA_964401845.1 uncultured Rhodospirillaceae bacterium
GTTTAAGAAGAAGCCGTCATTCCTGAAAGTGCGAAAGATATTTTACGTTATCCGTTTTGCAAGTGCGACGCATGGGTCATTTTCATAAATTAAAATGATTCTATAATGGATTTTTCTGGAGGCTTGACCGCCGCGGCGGTAATATCCGGAAATTGTTGGGTAGGCCAACAATTAATATATTTTCGCGCCGGCGCTATCCGTCGGGTCGATAGGTGGAGCAGGAGTGGGATGGAACGCTCGTTCAAGAAGGAAGTTCAGTCGCTGAAGCTGGGGCATGGCGACGTCTTCCACGGTGAGGGTATTCTTGCCGTTACGAAGGCGCTGTTGCAGTCCGGCGTATCTTATGTTGGCGGCTACCAGGGTGCACCCGTTTCCCACCTGATGGACGTCCTGGCCGACGCCCAGGAGACTCTGGACGATTTGGGCGTGCACCTCGAAACCTGCGGTAACGAGGCGGGCGCCGCCGCCATGCTGGGCGCCTCCATCAATTATCCCCTGCGCGGCGCGGCCACCTGGAAATCGACGGTGGGCACCAATGTCGCCTCGGATGCGCTGTCGAACCTGTCATCGGCCGGCGTCAAGGGCGGTGCGCTGATCATCATCGGTGAGGATTACGGCGAGGGTTCGTCCATCATCCAGGAGCGCAGCCACGCTTTCGCCATGAAATCGCAAATGTGGTTGCTCGATCCACGTCCCAACCTGCCGATGATCGTTGACATGGTCGAGCGGGGTTTCGAACTCTCGGAGGCCAGCAACACGCCGGTCATGCTGGAGCTGCGCATCCGCGCCTGCCACGTCCACGGCAGCTTTGCCGCCAAGGACAATGTCGCACCCCAGTTTTCCCGCCGTCAGGTGATGGAAAACCCGGACTTCGACTTCGAGCGGATCTGTCTGCCACCGTCTACCTATGCCCAGGAAAAACACAAAATCGAACAGCGCCTGCCGGCGGCCATCCGCTACATCCGTGAGCACAAGCTGAATGAGGTCTTTTCCGGCGAGTTGGACGATATTGGCATCATCGTACAGGGTGGCCACTACAACGGCGTGATCCGCGCCCTGCAGCAACTGGGATTGGCCGACGTGTTCGGTGAAAGCCGCGTGCCGATCTACGTCCTCAACGTGACCTATCCCCTGATCGACAGCGAATTCACCGAGTTTTGCGCGGGTAAGCGGGCCGTCCTGGTTGTCGAGGAGGGCCAACCCGATTACATCGAACAAGCCGCACACGCCTTCCTCCGCAAGGCCGATATCAACACAACGCTGGTCGGCAAGGACATCCTGCCGATGGCGGGCGAATACACGGCGGAGACGCTATTGCAGGGCCTGACCCGGTTCGTTGAAGGCAGCCTTCCCGCCGGCGTCGATACCGGCACCATCGGCGAGGCCGCCGACCGCATCAGCGGCCACAAGGCGCGGGCCACGGAACTGCTGGGCGGCCCGGTGCCTCCCCGCCCGCCAGGTTTCTGCGTCGGCTGCCCCGAGCGACCGGTGTTCACCGCCATGAAACTGGTGCAGAAGGACACCGGCCCATTTCACGTCTCATCCGACATCGGCTGTCACACGTTTTCAACCTTGCCGCCGTTCAGTATCGGCAATTCCGTTCTGGGTTACGGACTGGGACTGTCGGCGTCGACCGGCGTGGCGCCGGCCATGGGCAACCGCGTGGTCAGCGTCATGGGCGACGGCGGCTTCTGGCACAACGGCCTGAACAGCGGCGTCTCCAACGCCATCTTCAACCGGGATGATTCGATCCTGGTGATTTTCAACAACGGCTACACCTCCGCCACCGGGGCGCAGCACATCCCCTCGACGGGTACGAACGCACGGCTCGAACCGACCGGCCAGAACATCGTCGAGGCCCTGAAGGGCGTTGGCGTCAAATGGCTCAAGCGCGTCCACACCTACCACGTCTCGGAGATGAAGAAGACGCTGCACGACGCCATGACCACCAAGCAGGGCGGGCTCAAGGTTATCATTGCCGACGGCGAATGCATGCTGGCGGTGCAACGCAAGAAGAAACCGGCCGATCGCAAGGCAGTGGCCGAGGGCAAGCGCGTAGTGCGCCAGCGCTTCGGCGTCGACGAAGACGTCTGCACCGGCGATCACAGTTGCGTCCGTCTCTCCGGCTGTCCCTCGCTGACCATCCAACCGAGTGGCGATCCGCTCAAACCCGATCCGGTGGCGCAGGTCAACCAAGGCTGCGTCGGTTGCGGTTTGTGCGGCGAGAACGCCCATGCCGCAACGTTGTGCCCGTCCTTCTACCGCGCCGAAGTGGTACAAAATCCGACCGCTTTCGACCGCTTCGCCGAGCGCTTCCATCAACGCGTACTTGGCTGGTTCGGCGCGGACCGGAACGGCCGCGCAGCCGCCGGCCAAACCGGGGAAGCGGCATGACCGATCAGGCTCAAAGCGCCGATTTGCCGCAGCGGCCCGTCAGTATCCTGATCGCGGCGCTGGGCGGTGAAGGCGGCGGCGTCCTCACCGGTTGGCTGGTGGCGGCGGCGGAACGGGAAAACTATGTCGCCCAAAGCACCTCCATCCCCGGAGTCGCCCAGCGCACCGGGGCGACAACCTACTTCGTTGAAATCTACCCGGTGCCGACGGATGTGCTCGGCGACAAACGGCCTGTTCTTACCTTGCTGCCCAGTCCCGGCGGCATCGACATCATGGCGGCGTCCGAACTGCTGGAAGCGGGCCGGGCCATGCAGAACGGCTTCATCACGCCGGATCGCACCACCCTGATCGCCTCGACCCACCGGGTTTATGCCACGCTGGAGAAAATGCATTTGGGCGACGGCCGCTTCGATGCCGGACGCGTCATCGCCGCCGCGCAGGAAATGGCGCTGAGCGGTATTCTGTTCGACATGGGCGAAGCGGCAAAACGCTCCGGCAGCATTATCAACGCCGTTTTGTTGGGTGCGATGGCGGGTTCCGGTCGTTTGCCGATGAAGCGCGAAACGCTGGAAGACACGATCCGGGAGGGCGGCATCGCCGTCGACGCCAACCTGAAGGGCTTCGCCGCCGGTTTCGAACTCGCCTCGGCGGGCACGCCCGCGCCCGAGGTCAGCGAGCCGGCCACAGGTCACGTGCCGGCTGAACTCAACGCCGGTGCCCTGGCCGAACGCGTCGACCGCGAGTACCCGGGAACGGCCTTGGCCATGGTCCGGGAAGGCGTCGCTCGGCTGATCGAGTATCAGGATCCGACATACGCCGGCCTATTCCTCGACCGCCTTGACGCTATCAGGGGGCTGGACGGTGAAAATGGCGGTGAAGCGCACGGTTTCGACCTGACGGTCGCGGCTGCCAAAGCCCTGGCCCACTGGATGGCGTTCGAGGATGTCATTCGGGTCGCCGACCTCAAGACGCGGCCGGAACGGCTGGCGCGCATCCGCGAAGAGGCCGGCGCCGGCGAGGATGAACCCGTCGTGATCGTCGACTTTCTTAAGCCCGGCCTGGAGGAGATATGCTCCATCCTGCCCGGCTTTATCTCTCGGCCGCTGCTCGCTTGGGCGGAGAAGCGCGGCAAACTAGACGCTTTCAACATCGGACTTCATGTCAAGACCAGCGGCGCATTCGGCTACGCCTTGTTGCGCACCGTTTCAAAATTCAAAGGCTGGCGGCGGCGCGGCCATCGCTACGCTGCCGAACAGGCGCTGATCGAGCGCTGGCTCACGGCCGTCAGAACCGCGGTTCCGGCCGATCGGGAATTGGCCCGTGAAATCATCGACTGCGCCCGCCTGGTCAAAGGCTATGGCGAAACCCACCGGCGCGGTGTGGGCAATCTGACTGGCATATTCGATAGTCTGGTCGAACCGGAACTCGAAAATCCGGCCCCCGGCCTGGCGACACGCATCGCCGATGCTCGGGATTCGGCCTTGGCCGACGCCGAAGGCTTGAGCTTGGCAGCCCAATTGGGACTGCAACCACAAATCCTCAATAAGGCCGCCGAGTAACGCGGAAGATGAGGTTGGAATACTGCGAATAATCCGTCTAAACTGACCGGGTAATGCCAACCGGCGATCTGAGGGGGCGCGGGAGGGTTATTGTTTAGTAATGAGTGATCCAGAATCTGGATCCGCTAAAACCATCATGGCTGTGGATGACGATCAATCCATGATCGTTTTCATCGGGGCAATCATGAGGGAGCGCGGCTACAATTTCGTTGGCGCCCGCAACGGTAGGGAATGCCTGGAAATCATCAATGACGTTCAACCGGACGTGTTGCTGCTGGACATCAACATGCCCGAAATGGACGGCTTCGAAACATGCCGACGTCTGCGCGCCGAACATCCCAATATCGCCATCCCCGTCCTGTTCCTGACCGGTAACGATGCCCGTGAAAGCCTGGCCGACGCCATCGCCGCGGGCGGCACCGAATACCTTTCCAAACCGATCGACTCCGAAGTGCTTTCGACGCGGGTCGAATACTGGCTGTCCCTGCTTTAGCGGAACAGTTTGGGCTGAAACCCAAAGGTCAAGGGGTTGTCTCCTAGTGACGAATCAGGCCAAGCGCCTGCAGTTCCTCACCTTCGATCCAACCGTCATCCAGATCGAGATCCAAGTCGTTGCAGACCTCTTCGACAAACTGCACGCCGCGGCTGAAGCGCAACTCCCGATCCGTCGCAGACCCGGCGATATCATCGAACTCCGCGCCGAGGAAGTCGCGGTAATCGGTACTGTTTTCAAACGTTACCTTCATCACACTCTCCACTTGCACTACCGCCAGGCATTGGCGGCGTTCTTACCACGGATTCGCAATCAACATGCCAATCCTGACTTCGCCATGAAAATTTCGATAAACTGCTGTTTTTGAAGGAAAAACAGCCTAAGATTTTCGGCGATACCGGACTGTCGGCAAGAACCGACCGGCGTGCGCGGAAGTAATTGCCGGGCCATGCATGAGGATTTTCCCCAGGTGAGCGGAAACCAAAGCGGTATTGAGAGACAAGGTAGCGCGGGCGCTCCCGAGCTCGCCCGCGACATCGCGGACAACCTTTATGCCCGCACGGGAAAACTGCCCGTCTGGCGCACGATCGGCAGGGCCTATGCCATCGTTTTCCGCCGTTTCGGCCAGTTCGTCGCCATCGCCGCCATACCGATCGTTCTGACCTACTTGGTCCAGGTCACGGGCTGGGAAATCGTCAACGGCTGGGGGCTCAGCCCGCGCTGGCGGATCGTCATCGAGGAACCCTTCCGCTGGCTGTTCTGGGTGGTGTTTTCGGTCGCCTGGCACCGCTACGCGCTGCTCGGCCACCGCGATTCGGCCCGGCCTTTCCAGTTTCACCTCGGATCGCGCGAGGTGCGTTTCATGATTTATGCCGCGGCATTGGCGATACCGCTGTTGGCGGCGCGGGTTCCACTGCTCTACCACGGCGGCGACCTCCTGAAACTGCCGCCGCAGATGCTGGTCGTTGTCGCCGGCCTGACCGTGATCGGTATCTGGCTGGGTATTCGCTTTTCCTTCATTTTTCCGTCCGTTTCCGTCGAACGGAAAACAGGCTTCCGCCAGTCATGGGGTGAAACCAAGGGATCCGGCTGGCGCATATTCTGGGCCTCATTCCTGGCCTCCATCCCACTCGGTGTAGCCGACCGCTTCGCCCGCGAACTGGTGATGATGATGGAACCGATCATTGCGCGGAGCGGCCAAAGCGCCTGGGACAATCCGTTGGGACACTGGATGATCCCGCTGGCCGCCGCACAACTAATATTGGCTTTTCTGTTCACCGCGGTATTGGTCTCGGTGCTCTGCGTCGCCTTCCGCCGCCAAACGGATTGGCGGCCGCCGGAAAACGATTAGCGCCGGGGGAATATTCCATGGGACGCCTTGTCCCTCAATCGTCGAACGCCTCGTCTCCTAGGCCGTGCCGCAGCATCGCCATCTGTTGTTCGTCAACCAATCCCCGGTCGCGGAAATTGACGACCAGGGAACGTGCTTCGTAACCGCATCCTGGGTCATCCAACAACCCGGCCGCGAGGGGGAGCGCGCGGGGATCGCCAATCCTGTCGAGCGCCTCCATGGCGGCCCGGCGCGTGTCGCCGAAGGGATCGGATTTGACCGACCTGATCAACGCGTCCACCCCCTCTCCGCCCTCCTCCTCCAGAGCGCCCAATGCCTTGGCGGCCGCGCTGCGCGCCTCACCCGCTTTATCTCCGGAAAACAGGCGCGAAGCAAAACCCGGCGGCTTGAGGGCGCTCACCAAAGCCGGTACCGCAGCCTTGTTGCCGAGCCAGCCAAGCGCATTGGCGCTCAACACCCGGATTTTGGGGGCGGGGTCGGACAGCCGGTCAGCCAGACGCGCGGCCAGTTCGCTCGAATCCACGTCGACGGAAAGGCCGCTTACCGAAGCGATGAGCATTAAGGATTCGAGCGCTTGCGCCGCGATTTCCCTCGTCTCTTCATCGCGATGCGTAAAGGCCTCCAGCAGGCCGGGAAGAGCTAGATTGGTATCGATCTCTTCGACAAAACACACGTCGGCCAGTGCGCGTGCCGCCACTCTGGCCTCGTCGCTGCCGCCGTTTCGCACCGCCTCCGACATGGCCTGCAATGCCTTGGCGTTTCCGGTTGCGGCTTTCTCCGCCAATTTGGCCGTTTCACTCAAGGCCCGGGCCTTTTTGCCGCCCTTTGACTGGTCACCCGATCGGGCGGCCTTGGCCATTGCCTTTGTCTCCAGCCGAGCCGCCTCGGACATCCAGTAGTCACGTGAACCGTCATCAGGCAGCTGGGCGGCGATGTTGCGGGCTTCGGCATAGGCTGTCCGGGCATCGTCCAATGCCCCCGCTTTGGCCCGCTCCTCGCCGGCCGCCAGCCAGGCCTTGGTCTTGACGTTGGGATCGGCGATGCGCTTGGCCGCCCCTCTGGCGGCCCGCGGTTCCGAAGCCGCCATCATGGCCACGACTTCCGCTTCGCCCACCTGATCGATCGCCCGGCCGCGCTCCAGACGTCTTGTCACCACATTGGGCGCTTTCTTGGCTGCCTTGCGGGCCGCCACGAATGACTTCTGCGCCGGCCGCCACAGACCCGCCCTGGCCTGTGTGTCGGCGATTTCCTGCAGGTCTGAAGAGAGTTCCAATTGGCCGTCCACCGTGCCGGTCTTGGCCGATCGCTTGACGATACTGATTGCCTCGGAGAAAGCGCGGGTCGCTGCCCGCCGTTCCCCCGCAGAGCCGCAGCGCAGTCCTTCGCGCAATAGCTTGTCCACTTCATCGTACCGGGACATCGCACCACCTGCCTCGCTTCGCTCGCCTATCAAACATAGCCGATCCAAAGCCCAAGAAAAACCGGCCGTCATCGTGCTAGGATGTGGGCCACGCTCACGGCCGAAAGGACGGGGGATGCGGGCGATCTACTGGATTGGCAGTGCCTGTCTGGTCACGCTGATGGCGGCCGGCTCACCGAATTCGGCTTCGGCGGGCTGTGTCGCCGGGGCCGGCGGGTCAAGCCACAACGTCGCCGTGCCGTGCAACGATGGCGGCAGTACGCCCCCACCGCCCGACAATGGCGCCACAACGACCGGGACCTATGTACCGAGACAGCCGAGCAATCAATTGCTCCAGGCGGCTGCGGACCGAATCAATCGTCTGCTCAACATGAAACCATACGGCTTGGGACCACGGCCAAGCCTTTCCGGCGTGCACGACTTCCACTCGCTGGCCAGCGTTGCCGATGACACGTTGGTCGGAGCTCATGCCAAATACAATTATCAGCAGGCGCGCTGGTGGTCGGCCCAGGACGATCTTAAAAACTGGCGCGCGGTAACGCGGCAATGGGGCAAATACGAGGTCAGATGAGAAACGATCTTGCGCGGCACCGGACCGCCCGCAACTCGTCACTATCGACCGCCACGGCGGCGGACGGCCGGGCTGAAAACTTCAATCGGTTGTTGCAGGAAGCCAACGCCCAGACCAAGAGCGTCGAAAGTGTGAGCGCCGAAGCCCGCGCGGCGTTTTATCGAACGGCAAGTAAGCTTGAGGACGATCTGCCCTCCCCCGGCAGTTTGCGGCGTCCGCCGCGGCCCGGAACGACCGTATATGGACCGCGCGGGTCCGCGGACGGTTCCGAGCAAAACCTTACATGGTTCGCCGAACCGGCAATGCTGGCGGAACCGGAACCGGTTCGGCTGGCCGCCGCAGCCGTTCCGGTCTTCGTTGCGACAGGTGCCCATGCCACAGCCATCTCAGCCCGGTTAAGTGAAGCCGGATCGCTGTTGGAGCAGGCCCGGTTGGCAAACAATCACGCAAATATTGCCGAAGGTGACGTGGCGGCGGAGCGCCGGCGGGCGAACGCCATCGGTCAGGACATATACGAAATCAGAAGTGAGATCAGTCAGCTGCGCAACGGGATGATAAACGACAATCACATGCTCAATGCCGCACGCAGAACCAGGCAGGAGGTCATGGCCAAACTTGAGCAGGTGGACCGCATGCTGCCCGTGAAGACCATCGAGGCCGCCGCCTGGGGAGAACTCGAAGCGCGGATCATCGACCTTGCGGAAGAAAGGAGCGGCCTGCTGGGCGTGTTCAGCGGCGTCAATGACGTGCGCAACGTCATGCAGGAGGCTGCCGATCTGGCGGACGGCGTGCTGGCGGTGGCGGCGGATGCACCGGAAGCCTTCGTCTACGATTCCGACCGCATACCCGAACTGCAGCAACGACTGGAAAAGTTAGTCGACAAATTCGCCTTGAACTTCTACGCGACGGCGTCGGGCCTACCCGGCTGGATGGTGCCCCTCATCGAACGGCATACGGAGCGGCGGCCATGGAGATGAGCGATATTCTCATGTTCGGCCTGTTCGGCTTCTTCGTTTCCGAAGTGATGTTTCTTTTCGCCGACGACGACAACGGCGGCGTCGCCTTCCTTTCCCTGCTCGTCGGCATCGGGCTGGTGCTTACCTGGTGGCTGGTGGAACCGGCGACGCTCCGCGGTTTTGTGCAACTCGTGCCGGAACAACGATGGATTCACTGGTCAAGGGAACCGCTGACGGAATTCCTTTCACGCGACATCCATGTTCTCTATTTTGCGGTCGGCTGGCTCGTCGGCGTCGCCACTCATTTTCTGCTCGTGCTCTTTTTTGTCTATCCCGAAGGCGGGTTTTTGGAACTTCTGGGGCGTTATGCCGGCGGGGTTCTGGTCCTCGCCGTCGTCGCCTTCTTCTTCGGCTCCACCCCGCTCCTGCGTTACGACGACTGGGGTGTCGACATCGACCGGCGGACCGCCTGGCGTGACGTTTCGAGCTGGGTGGCCGCTTTGACGACTTTCGGTGAGGACGCATCCGGCGATGACCGAAACCGCGAAGTGACGGCCTCGTCTCGAGAACCAACGAAGCCCACCCGGGCCAAGCCGTCGACCAGGTTGGAACTTCCTCGGGAGAGCAAGCTGTACTCGGGTCCGGGCTACGCGGGTTTGCGCGTCAACGTCTCCTTCATCGTCTATCTCATCGCGCCGCCGGTTGTCACCAGATCGCGCGGAGGTGAACCACTGCTCTCAACCCCAATTACGGTGGAGATCTACAACGACAGCTACAGGCGTTTCGACGAGGTCGGAAGATATCTGCCCGAATGGCCGCATGTGATCGTGCGTGCGCCGGACGGCAGAACGGTTATGGAATCCCGGCCCGGCTTCGGAGGCGGTATTGAAGCGGCGGGATCAAGGCGATTTGATCTGGAGGTGGACGCAGAGGATATGCGGGAAGCCGGCGAATACAAGCTCACGCTATCGATCGACGGCCGAAGTGCCGAGGCCGTATTCCATGTGCGTTGACGTTACGCCAGGACATTTTCAGAGATGGAGGCGAGTTTGCTTACCGAGGACACACTTTATCTGGATTATTTGAGCTACCTCAGTTGGGCCATCGGTGCCGGCCTGATCGTTTACGGCCTTGTGGGACGCATCCGGCTATTCCTGATTCTCGGTCTGGCGGTGCCCAGCGGCATGTTGGCGATCAGCGCCTCACAAAAGGTCACGCTGAAATTCGATGTGGTCATTATCAATGAAACCGGCGGCCAGATCGAATGGCGCAAGGTCAAGCAGTTCGTCGGCGGCGAGTACGTATTCCGGGACGGCAGTACAATGCGTATCAGCAAACCGGCGGGCGGACCGATCGGCACGGTCGTCGTGAACGACAGCGATCGTGATTTGCAGATTATCCGTGTCCCCTATTCCTCGAGGCCCAATTTACCGGGACCCGGCGGATGGGACGTGATCGCCACGATCCGACCTGGGGAAACAGGCGACAGCCTGGAACGTGTCGAGCACTTCGGGCCGGAGGATCAGGGTCCGCCCGGTTCGATCCAATCTTATTCCAGCTTCGATACGCTGGACTGGTTAGCCTGGTAGAGTTCGAGTTGAACGGAGAAGCCTTGGGGCCTCAATCCTGTTCGATGTCCTGTTCGGCGATATTCTCGTCCGAGACTTGGCCTTCCGCTTCGCGCGCGGCTTTGCGTTCGGCCTTGGCTTTCAATCGAGCAGCCTTTTTCTCCGCCTTGACGCGTTCACGCTCGTTGCGTTCAAATTTGTAGTTGGGTTTGCGGGCCAAACTGCACTCTCGTTGTTAATAGGTTGAAACAGGGGCCGTCGATGACGGCCCCGGTAACAATTAGTCGGCGACGGTCAAGTTCTCGGCGGACATTTTGCCGTCCCGTCCGGAGACCAACTCGTAATTGACCTTTTGGCCTTCATTCAGGCCGGAAAGACCCGAGCGCTCGACGGCACTGATGTGCACGAAGGCATCTTTCGAGCCGTCTTCAGGCTCGATGAAGCCGAAACCCTTGGTGGGGTTGAACCATTTCACGGTTCCTGTCGTCATGATAATTTCCTTTCACGACAAAGTTTGTGGAACACCACCCGATGCAGTGTCCCTGATGTAACGTCGCAATGTCGCGGAAGGTATCTAGCTAACCGTCGAAACGGAGACGCTTGAAAGCATCATCGACTTCGAAACGTGGCGCGAACATACAGGGCGAAGGCCATATTACAAGGCCTTTCTTCGAGGATTCTTCCGCGTGGGCTAGTTCGTGCCGGCAAGCGTTCCCGCCGCCAATTCGCCGTTTTTGATGACGATGCGGTGATTCTCCTTGGCGGCAGCCATGGTAATGTCCTGCGCCGGGTCGCCGTCGACCACCAGAATGTCGGCAAAGGCGCCTTCGCGGATACGTCCGCGGTCTGGCTCCCGCACGAGATCCGCCGCATTGGAGGTTGCCGCGACCAACACATCGGCGGGCGTCATGCCGAGATCAGCCATGTATTTCAGCTCCATGGCATTTTCGCCGTGATAATTGAAAGGCGTGCCGGCGTCGGTGCCCATGGCGAGTTTGCCGCCGGCTTTGTAGTACATTTTGATCGATTCCTTGTGGCGGTCCACGACGGCAAGCGCCTTCTCCACGGCATGGGCCGGTATGCCGTTGTCGGCGTTCGCAACAATGTTCACGAGAGCCGCCAGCGTGGGCACCAAATAGGTGCCGTTTTCCATCATTTCCTCACAGCAGCGGTCATCCATGTAGATGCCGTGCTCGATCGACGTGATACCGCCGCGCACGGCGTTGAGGATGCCGTCGCGGCCCTGGGCGTGGCTTGCCGTGTGTTTGTGGAAACGGCTGGCTTCGTGAATGCCGGCCGCCATTTCCTCGGCGCTGTAGTGCGCGTCCTCCGGGTTGACGCCGGGCGTCATAACACCGCCCGTGGCCATGATCTTGACGAAATCGGAACCGGCATGAACCTGTTCACGCACCGCCTTGACCACCTCGTCGCAACCGTCGGCAATACGCCCAAAGCGGTTGCCGTGCCCACCGGTCATGCAGATCATGCGCCCCGCCGCGTGGATGGACGGCCCCTGGAACGTGCGTTTGTTGCAGGCGTCGCGCACGGCAAACTCAAGGTAATCCTTGCCGCCGCAGTCGCGCACCGAGGTGATGCCGCCGCGCAAATTTGACTGGGCGTTCTCCAAGGCGCGCATGGTGATTTCGGCATCGGAGAGTTTGGCCAGCGCAGAGGCCGGATCGCCGGCGCCGTCGAAACACAGGTGGACGTGGCAGTCATAAAGGCCCGGCATCACCGTGCCGCCTGAGGTGTCGACCTTCTTGTCGGCGTAACCCTCGAATTCGGCCAGCGGTGCGACCCGTTCGATCCGGTCGCCCACAACGAGGACGCCATGATCCTCAATGGTATTGCCCTCGCCGTCGAAAACGTGGCCGCCTGCAAATAATGTCGTCATTGCCTCATCTCCTGAGTTCGCCCGCTCTCTACGGCAGGTTTCCTTCACCCAAACTACCAGCTGCCAGCTCACCGTTCTTTATGACGGCGCGATGGTTGGCCTTTTGCGCCGCCATCGAAATATCGCTGCTGGGATCGCCGTCGACGATCAGGATATCCGCGTAGGCGCCGTCGCGGATCCGGCCCCGCTCCTCCGCCCGCACCAGATCCGCGGCATTGGCGGTGCCGGCGATCAGGGCGTCGAGCGGCTTCAGGCCGGCGTCCACCATGTAATCGAGTTCCATGGCGTTGTCGCCATGGGAATTGAAAGGCGTGCCGGAATCCGTCCCCATGGCGATCTTGCCGCCCTGCTCGTGGTACATCCCGATGGCTTTCTTGTGGATCGCCGCCACCCGGGTGGTCTTTTCGATGACATAATCGGGGATGCCGTTGCCGGCGTTCGCCAGGATATTCCGGGGCGCCGCCAGGGTGGGTACCAGATAGGTGCCGCGGTCCTTCATTTCATCGACGCAGTACTGGTCCATGAAGATGCCGTGTTCGATACTGTCGATGCCGCCGCGCACGGCGTTGACGATGCCGTCGCGGCCCTGAGCATGGCTGGCCGTGTGTTTGTGAAAGCGGTGGGCTTCGTGGATGCCGGCAGCCATCTCCTCGG
This sequence comes from uncultured Rhodospirillaceae bacterium, assembly GCA_964401845.1. GTDB lineage: Bacteria > Pseudomonadota > Alphaproteobacteria > UBA2966 > UBA2966 > CAYFKJ01. The sequence continues at coordinate 12,861 of CAYOAD010000055.1, forward strand.
GCGAATAGTGGGCATCCTCCGGATTGACGCCGGGCGTGCCGACGCCGCCGGTGGCCATGATCTTGACGAAATCGGAGCCGGCGTGGACCTGTTCGCGCACCGCCTTGATCACCTCATCGCAGCCGTCCGCAACGCGCCCGATGCGGTTGCCGTGTCCGCCTGTCATGCAGATCATGCGACCCGCGGCGAGAATGGAAGGGCCCTGAAACGTGCGTTTGTTGCAGGCGTCGCGCACGGCGAATTCGAGGTAATCCTTGCCGCCGCAGTCCCTGAGCGAAGTAATGCCACCGCGCAGGATGGTCTGGGCGTTTTCCAACGCCTGCATGGTGATCGCTGCATCGGACATCTTGCCCATGGCGGTGGCGGGGTCGCCCGACGCATCCATGCAGAGGTGGACGTGGCAGTCGAACAGGCCCGGCATCAGCGTGCCGCCCGCGGTATTCACCTGCTTGTCTGCGAAGCCGTCGAACTCTCCAACCGCAGCGACGCGTGTGATCCGGTCACCTTCGACCAGCACGCCGCGCCCCTCAAGAACCTCGGCGCCGTCAAAAACCAGTCCACCGGCAAAAAGCGTGGCCATCGGCACTTCTCCCAAAACAGTTAAAGTTGGTTACTCAGGCCGTCTCTTCCAGCCGGTTTTCTTCCACGGCATGGCAGGCGACACGAACACCCTCCGTTTCGAGCAGTTCAGGCCGCTCAGACGAACAGCGGTCGTCGGCAAATGGACAACGGGGGTGAAAGGCGCAGCCCGAGGGCGGATTGATCGGGCTCGGCACCTCACCGGCCACCGGAATACGCTGGCGACCGGACATCTCAAGGTCGGGAATGGCGTCCAGCAGAAAGCGGGTATAGGGGTGGCGCGGGTTCTTAAAAAGCGTCTTGGTTTCCGCCAGTTCACAGATCCGGCCAAGATACATGACCCCGATTTCGTCCGACACGTGATAGACCACGGCCAGGTCGTGACTAATGAACAGGTAGGTGAGCCCGAATTGGGCCTGAAGATCCTTCATCAGGTTGAGAATTTGGGCCTGCACCGACACGTCCAGCGCCGAGGTCGGCTCGTCGCAGACCAGGAATTCGGGTTCGCCCGCCAATGCCCGGGCAATCGAGATGCGCTGGCGCTGGCCGCCGGAAAATTCGTGCGGATATTTTTCGCCGTCCGCCGGCGATAGGCCGACCTGAGTGAGCAATTCGCCGACACGGGCGGTGATCTCGCCCCGCGCTTTGATCTCGCCCTTGTGCCGGATCGGTTCGGCAACGATGTCCGATACCCGCCAGCGGGGATTGAGCGAGGCGTAGGGATCCTGGAAGATCATCTGCATGCGTCCGCGCAGGGCCGCTTCCTGTCTCTTGTCGGTGATGGTCGTCAGATTGACTTCCTCGAACGTCACCTCGCCGTCCGTCGGATGGTAGAGGCCGACCACGAGGCGCGCCACCGTGGACTTGCCACAGCCGCTTTCGCCCACCAGCGACAAAGTCTTACCCTGTTTGACCTTGAAATCGATACCGTCGACGGCACGCACGATCTGGTGGCCGGTGCCTTCGAGCACCCGGTTCAGGAGCGGCGGCGACACATCGAAATAGCGCGTCAGGTTGTCGACCTGTAGAAGCGGCGCCTCAGGCATTGACGGCCTCCCAGGCGACAGGTTCACCCACCCCTTCCGGATCGTACTTCCAGCAGGCGACCCGCGACGGGCCGGCCGGTTCCAGGATCGGCCGTTCCGAGAGGCAGCGTGCGCCGGCTTCGCCGCAACGCGGATTGAAGGCGCAGCCGGTGGGAATATCCGTCAATCTCGGCATGGAACCGTCAATCTGGGTCAATTTGTCGACGTCGTGGCCGATCTTGGGGATCGAACCCATAAGACCATGGGTATAGGGATGGTGCGCGTTCTTGACGACGTCGCGGACCGGGCCGATTTCGGCGATACGACCGGCATACATCACGGCGACGCGGTCGGCGGTCTCCGCGATCACGCCCATGTCGTGGGTCACCAGCATGACCGCTGTTTGGTGTTCGCGGCAGAGCCGCTGCAGCAGCGTAATGATTTGGGCCTGAATGGACACGTCGAGCGCCGTGGTGGGCTCGTCGGCGATAATCAGCCGCGGCTCGGCGCAAAGCGCCAGAGCGATGACCACGCGTTGGCGCATACCGCCGGAGAACTGGTGGGGATAGTGTTCGATGCGCTCCCGGGCGCTGGGAATGCCCACTTCCTCCAACAATGCGACTGCCCTGTCGCGGGCTTCCCGTTCGGAAACGCTGAGGTGGGTCGTGATGGTTTCCACCAGCTGCTGGCCGACGGTGTAAAGCGGATTGAGGCTGGTGAGCGGATCCTGGAAAATCGCGCCGATGCGCCGGCCGCGAATCTTGCGCATTTCCTCGTAGGGTAAATTGTCGATGCGTTCACCCTCGAGCCGGATTTCACCGCCCGCGATGCGGCCCGGCGGCTCCAAGAGGCCGATCACAGCGTTACCGGTCATCGATTTTCCGGCGCCCGATTCGCCAACGACGCCCAGAACCTCGCCCGGCGCGATATCCAGCGAAACACCATCGACGGCAACCAGCGTGCCGCGTCGCGTGGGAAACTCGACGCGCAATTCGTTGACGCTGAGCAGGGGTTGATTGGCGGTAGTGGCCACGGGTTACCTCAATTTCGGATTAAAGGCGTCGCGCATCCAGTCGCCGAGGAGATTGACCGCGAGAACCAGAATGGCCAGCGTGGCGCCGGGGAAAATCACGATCCACCACTCGCCGGAGAAGAGGAAATCCTGGCCGATGCGGATCAGCGTGCCCAAAGAGGGTTCGGTGGGCGGCACGCCGACGCCCAGGAATGAAAGGGTGGCTTCCAGCAGTACCGCGGTCGCCAACGTAATGGTCGCGATCACGAGCACCGGTCCCATGACGTTGGGCAGAATGTGCCGCGCCATAATCCTGAGCCGCGACACGCCGATCACGCGGGCCGCCTGGACGTATTCCTTGTTGCGCTCGACCATGGTCGAGCCGCGCACCGTGCGGGCGAAATTCACCCATTGGCTCAAACCGATCGACAAGATCAGGACGTAGACCACCATTTCCTCGTGACGTTCGCCCGGCAGCAGGGCACGGACAACGCCGTCGATGAGGAGCGCGATGAGGATGGCGGGAAAACTGATTTGTACGTCGGCAATTCGCATGATGACGGCATCGGTGGCGCCTCCGACGTAGCCCGCAATCAGACCGAGCGTCACGCCGAACAACATGGCGAAGACGACGCTGGCGAAACCGATCAGCAAAGACAATCGGCTGCCGTAAAGGATGGCGGAATAGAGGTCGCGCCCCTGATCATCCGTTCCCAGCGGGAAGGACCAAACCCCATCCTCGGACCAAACCGGCGGGTTGAAGGCATCCATCAGATCGAGGCTGGCCGGATCGAAGGGGTTTTGCAGGGAGATCAGCGGCGCAAAGAAAGCCGCCAGGAGCATGATCACGGTGACGACCGCCGCAATCATCGTGATCTTCGATTGTTTGAAACTGAACCAAATGTCGCCGTCGAAGAAACGGTACATCAGATCCTGTATGCGGGCGCTGAATTGCATGGTTGATCCGCTACCCGTGAGCGCCACGAACGTCGACGCGCAGGCGCGGGTCGACGACATGGTAGAGAATGTCGACGATCAGGTTGATGACCACGAAGAAAAGCGCGATCAACACCAGATAGGCCGCCATGATCGGTATGTCGACCGTGGCGATGGCGCCGATGAAAAGCAGGCCCATGCCCGGCCATTGGAACACCTGTTCGGTGATGATGGCGAAAGCGATGATCGCGCCCAACTGCAGACCGGTGATCGTCATGACGGGGATAAGCGTGTTCTTGAGTGCGTGACCGAAGTTCACCGCCCGGTTTGTCAATCCGCGGGCGCGGGAAAACTTGATGTAGTCGGTCAGCAGCACTTCCATCATTTCCGACCGCGTCAGCCGCATGATCAGGGTGAGTTGGAACATGCCCAGCGTGAAAGCCGGCATCAGCAGCGATTTCCAGCCGCTGGCTGTGGCGAAGCCCGTCGACCACCAGCCCATCTGGATCACCTCGCCCCGGCCAAATGTCGGCAGCCAGCCGAGAATGACCCCGAACAGCAGAATAAGCAGGATGCCGATCAGGAAGGTCGGCAACGATATGCCCATCAGCGAAATCGTGAGAAACGCCTTGCTCAGCCACTTATCCGGCTTGAGAGCCGTATACACCCCCATGGGAATGCCCACGAAGAGAGCGAACAGGGCGGCAACCAAGGACAGTTCGAGCGTCGCCGGCAGGCGCTCCGCAATCAGTTCGGAGACCGGGCGACCGATCTGGTAGGAAATCCCGAATTCGCCTTTCGCCGTGTTGGCGACGAAGCGGCCGAACTGCAAGGGTACGGGATCGTTGAGGCCGAGACTCTCCCTGAGGGCGGCGCGTTCCTCAAGCGAGGTTTCCTGTCCCACCATCATAGCCACCGGATCGCCCACGTAACGAAACATGGTGAAGGCCAGCAGAGCCACGACCAGCATGACGATGACGGATTGGAAAGTGCGGCGAATAATAAGCGCTATCATTTGGCGCCAATGTGCATGGGATTGCTCATGCGATCAACTTTGTTCGAGAAAGAAACCCGGACCCCGATCAAATCGGGGTCCGGGCGAGAGTTCGATTCAGTAATCCTTGATTACTTTATCATGACGTGGCGCCAGGCGAACTGGTTATCCGCCCGCTGCTTGAGGCTGACTTTGTCCGACTTGCCCCAGGACAGCGCCTGCTGATGCAGCGGAATGTGGGCGATGTCGTTGATCGTGATGCCCCATGCCTTTTCGATCATGGCGTCGCGCTTGCCTTTGTCGGTTTCGCTCAGGATCATGGCCGTCAGCTTGTCGACCTCGGGGTTGCAGTAACCGCCGATGTTGAACTTGCCGCGACTGATCTTGTTGCGGTCTTCCTTGCGCCAGATCGGGCCGCCGTCTGCGAGGTTCGGGCAGCCGTGCAGGTTGTGCAGGACGTTCCAGCTATCCAGGCTACCCGGCGTCCAGCCAAGCAGGAAGAAGCTGACGTCGAGGTTCGGCGCCAGGATCTTCGGGAAGTACTTGGCTTTGGGCTGGGCCAGCAGGTTCACTTTGATGCCGACCTTGGCAAGCATGGAAACAACCGCCGTGCAGATCGCTTCGTCGTTGACGTAGCGGTCGTTGGGGCAGTCCATGCCGACCTCAAAGCCTCCGCCGTAACCGGCGTCGGCCAGCAGGCTCTTGGCCTTTCCGGGATCGAAGTCAAGGCGCTTGAAGTGCGTGGCGCTGATCGGCGTCAGGCTCGGCGCAATCATCAGCGATGACGGTTCCGACAGACCCCGCATCACCTTCTTCTGGATCGCCTTGATGTCGATGGCGCGGAAGAAGGCTTCACGGACGCGCTTGTCCTTGAACGGGTTCTTGCCCTTGACGTTGGAATGCAGCAGTTCATCGGCGTGCTGGTCGAAGCCGAGGAAGATTGTCCGCAGTTCCGGACCCACCAGCATGGACGTGCCGGCATTGCCGTCAACCCGCTTCTGGTCCTGCACGGCAATGGGATAGGCCATGTCGACCTGGCCGGAAAGCAAGGCGGCCACGCGGGTGGCGTCCTGGCCGATCGGCGTAAACACCACCTTGGTCAGATTGTGCTCCTTGTTGGCATTGTCCCACCAGTTGGGATTGACCTCGAACACTGTCTTGACGCCGGATTCGTGGCTGACCAACTTGAACGGGCCCGTACCGTTGGCGTGGCGCGTGGCGTAGTTCTCTTCAGAACCGCCGACGTTCTGCGGGCTGACCGCATTGTTTGCCTCGGTCCATTCCTTGTCCATGATGTACCAGGTGCCCCATTCGAAATGAATGATGGGGTTGGGTTTGGACGTGATGAAATCGACGGTGTGATCGTCGACCTTCACGACCTTGGTATCGGCCGCCACGCGGGTCTTGACGTCGGAGCCCTCAGCCCGGGCACGGTTCGCGGAAAACACCACGTCATCGGCGGTAAAGGCGTTGCCGTTGTGGTATTTGACGCCCTTGCGCAGATGGAAACGCCATTGCGTCGGCGAAATCACTTCCCAACTCGTGGCCAGCGCAGGCTCGATCTTCATATCTGCGCCGCGGCGGATCAGGCCTTCGTAGACATTGCCCTGAGTGCCGAGATGGAAGGTCTCATTGAGGTTGTACGGATCGAACGAGTTCAATGTGCCCTGGAAGGCGAATTTGAGCTCCTTGGCCTGAGCCGAGAGCGCCACGGCGGCGCTCATGGCCAACGTTGCGGCCACTGTTCTTAGTTTCATGATTGGTTTTCTCCCTGCATGTTTCTGCCGGTTCTGGCGCCGGCTTATTTAGAAAAAATGCCTTCGACCGCGGTTGCCACTATCGGCGCCCCCCGAACGACGGCCAGTAATCCAGTCCGTCAGGACAAACGTCCTCCGAACTGGAGCTTGATTGGCCCCGATGTTCCCGCTTGGATGGAGCCGAGTCAATAGGATATCCGGACGATTTTTTCGTTGCCCCCGCCAAGCGGGGTATTGACATTCACAGGACCGGATGCCGATCAGCCTTGCCGGGAGGCCCTACCCACCTAACTTCCTGCAAGCAATCTAGAGAGACAGAATAACCCATTCGGCGGTATCCTCCCTTTGCGGGACACTGCTCGTTTTGGCCT
>CAYOAD010000056.1:0-19514 GCA_964401845.1 uncultured Rhodospirillaceae bacterium
GACAACAGTTAGCCGCGCCGGCGCCGAATGTCCCGAGCCCCATGAACGATAATTCCATAGACCCGAGCGTCGACGCCGAGGAAGAGAGCAAGATGCCGCTGCTCGATCACCTGATCGAGCTGCGCAGCCGGCTGATGTACGCCGTAATCGGGTTCATCATCACCTTCCTGGTCTGTTTCTATTTCGCCAATCCCATCTTCGATTTCCTCGCCCGGCCGCTGGCCGGCATCTGGGAAGGCGAGGAAAACCGCCGCATGATCTACACGGCGCTGCACGAGAAATTCTTTACCAACATCAAAGTTGCCTTCTTCACCGCCGCTTTCTTCTCCTTTCCCGTCGTCGCCGGCCAGATCTGGATGTTTGTGGCACCGGGTCTCTACAAGGACGAAAAGAACGCTTTCCTGCCGTTCCTGGTGGTAACGCCGATCCTGTTCCTGCTCGGCGCGTCCATGGTTTATTACATGGTGATGCCGGTCGCCTGGCAGTTTTTCGCCAGTTTCCAGTCCATTGGCGCGGCCGGCGAACTGCCGATCGAAATGTTGCCCAAGGTCGGCGAATATCTCTCGCTTTCCATGCGCTTGATCTTCGCTTTCGGCATCAGCTTTGAACTGCCGGTGCTAATCACGCTGCTGGCCAAGGTCGGCATGGCCACGTCGAAGGGGCTTAAGAAGAAACGCCGCTACGCCATTGTGCTGGCCTTCGTCGCCGCCGCTATCCTGACGCCGCCCGATCCGTTGAGCCAGATCAGCCTCGCCATTCCGATCATCCTGCTCTACGAAATCTCGATCATTTCGGCCCGACTGGTCGAAAAGAAACGGGGCGATGAAGAAGAGGAAGACGAGGACGACGAGGACGAAGAAGCCGAGAAGGCCGGGGACCAGAAAGCCGATGCATGATCTGAAATGGATACGCGACAACCCAGATGACTTTGACGCCGGTCTGGCGAAGCGGGGACTGGAGCCGCACGCTGCGAAGATCCTTGATCTCGATACGCAACGGCGGGCCGTCCAGACATCCCTGCAGGATGCGCAAACCAAGCGCAACGACGCCTCGAAGGCCATCGGCACCGCCAAGGCCAAGGGCGACGACACCGGCGCCCAGGCGCTGATCGACGAGGTCGCCGACCTCAAGGACAAGATCAAGTCGGGCGAGGACGAAGAACGCGGCCTGGCGGAGCAACTCGACGAGTTTCTCTCCGGCCTGCCCAACCTGCCTTTCGAGGACGTGCCCGAGGGCGAGGATGAAGCCGACAATCTGGAAATCCGTAAACATTTGGAACCCGGTACGTTCGATTTCGAGCCTAAGCAGCATTTCGAGATCGGCGAGGATCTGGGGCAGATGGATTTCGAGGCCGCCGCCCGCATGTCCGGCGCGCGCTTCGTCGTGCTGTCGGGCGCCTTGGCGCGGATGGAACGGGCGCTCGCGGCCTTCATGCTGGATTTGCACACCACCGAACACGGCTTTACCGAAGTCAATCCGCCGGCGCTGGTGCGCAGCGAAGCCCTCTACGGCACCGGCCAATTGCCCAAGTTCGCGGAGGACCAGTTCCATACCGACGACGATTACTGGCTGATCCCGACCGCCGAGGTGCCGCTGACCAATCTGGTGCGGGAGCGCATCATCGAAGAGGATTATCTGCCCCGGCGTTATACCGCCATGACCTGGTGTTTCCGCTCTGAAGCTGGGGCCGCCGGCAAGGACACGCGCGGCATGATCCGCCAGCACCAGTTCACCAAAGTCGAGATGGTCGTGATCTCCAAACCGGAGAACTCCAACGACGAACTGGAGCGCATGACGGCCTGCGCCGAGGAAGTGCTAAAGCGTCTTGGGCTGCCTTACCGTGTCGTCGTGCTGTGCACGGGCGACATGGGCTTCGGCGCGCGCAAGACCCACGATATCGAGGTCTGGCTGCCGGGCCAGCAGGCCTATCGGGAAATCTCGTCTTGTTCGAACTGCGGCGATTTCCAGGCCCGGCGCATGAAGGCCCGCTTCAAGACCGAAGGCGAAAAAGGCACCCAATTCGTCCACACGCTCAACGGCTCCGGGCTTGCGGTCGGCCGCACCCTGGTCGCTATCCTGGAGAACTACCAACAGGAAGACGGCTCGGTCGTCGTGCCGGATGCCTTGCGCCCTTATATGGGCGGTCTGGAAGTGATTGCGGCCAATGGCTAAGGCGAAATCGAAGAAGGCCGCCGGCAAACCCATTCCCGGCCTGCGCGTCGTCCTGTCCAACGACGACGGCGTCAATGCGCCCGGCATGAAAGTACTGGAGCGTATCGCCAAGACCATCAGCGACGATGTCTGGGTGGTGGCGCCGGCCTCGGAGCAAAGCGGTGCCTCGCATTCGCTGTCGTTGCACGACCCGCTGCGCCTGCATCAGCTGTCAAAGCGCCGCTTCGCGGTCCAAGGCACGCCGACCGATAGTGTCATCATGGCGGTGAACCATATATTCAAGGATTCAAAGAAGCCCGACCTGTTGTTGTCGGGCGTCAACCGCGGCGCCAACTTGGGCGAGGACCTGCCGTATTCCGGTACGGTCGCGGCCGCCATGGAGGGCTGCATCGCCGGCATCCCCTCCATCGCCTTAAGCCAGGCCTACCTCCGCCCCCATCCCATCAAATGGGCAACCGCGGAGAAGCATGCACCCGACCTGGTGCGCAAGATCGTGACGGAGGGGTTCCCCAAGGACGTCATGATCAACATAAACTTCCCCGCCGTCGTGGCTGATTCGGTCAAGGGCGTCAGGGTATGCCCCCACGGCAAGCGCAATCTTCGCGATCTGCAGATGGATGCCCGTGTTGACGCCCGCGGCATGCCGTATTACTGGATCGGCGTGCGCCCGCTGCATGGCGAGCCCGACCCCAAGACCGACCTGGGCGTCGTCCGCGCCGGCGGAATTTCGGTGACGCCGTTGAGGCTCAATTTCACACACCAGGCGACGCGGCGCAATCTAGCGAAAATTCTGGAGTGACCGCCGCGTGAACGAGGAACAGCGCGTCATCCGTCTGATCATGGAACTGCGCCAACAGGGCATCACGGACACGGAAATCCTCTCGGTCATCGAACGCATCCCCCGTGAGGAATTCGTGTTGCCGGCGTTTTCCGGCCAGGCCTACGAGAACACCGCGCTGCCCATCGCTCAGGGGCAAACCATCAGCCAGCCTTACGTCGTCGCCTTCATGACCGACGCCCTGAAACTCGGTGAGCGCCAACGCGTGCTGGAAATCGGCACGGGCTCGGGCTACCAGGCGGCGGTGCTCTCGAAGCTCTGCCGCCGGGTCTACACCGTCGAACGCTATCGCTCGCTGTTGCAGGTGGCCGAGGCGCGGTTCAAGCAGCTTGGGCTCCACAATATCGTGACGCGCCACGGGGACGGCACGAAGGGCTGGCCGGAACAGGCGCCGTTCGAGCGCATCATGGTAACGGCGGCGGCCGAACAGGTGCCCGAGACCCTGAAGGAACAGCTCACCGTCGGCGGCATCATGGTAATCCCCGTGGGTTACCAGATCATGGGCCAGGAGATCTTCCGCATCACCCGGACGGAGGAGGGGTTCGAGGAGGAGCGCCTGCTGATGGTGCGCTTCGTGCCGCTGGTCGACGGTCTGCCGTCGGAGAAGTGACGGCTTCAGTTACCGGCCGCAAATGTTCTAAAATGCCGGTTATGAGATCGGGACGGTGGAAAATAGGCATCGCCGCGGCGCTGATGGTTTGTGCGCTGGCGGCCTGTACGCGTTCGGTTCCGGCGCCCGTCGTCGACAAAGGGACTGGCGGCGCCACAGCCGCGGGCAGCCCAAAACAGGCGCGCAGCGCCGTCGTTCAGGCCGGCGAAAACCTTTACGCCACGGCCAGACGGCATGGCGTCTCGGTCCGCGCCCTGATCTCGGCCAACGGTCTCAAACCGCCGTTCATTCTGCGTGTCGGACAACGACTGAAACTGCCGGTGCCCAACACGCATGTCGTTGTGGGCGGCGACACGGTCTATGGCATCTCGCGGCGATATGGCGTGGACATGGCGAGCCTGATGCGGGCAAACCGCCTGAAGCCGCCGTATACGATCCAAGTCGGCCAACGGCTTCGGTTACCCGGAGGAAGCCAATTGGCAGCGGTTGAACCACGAAAAACCGTGAAACCGAAGGCAGGATCAAAGACGACTCCGCTACCAAAGCGAAAAGCCGCACCGCCAAAGAAAAACCGTGCAGTCGCCAAAGCGATCCCTCCGCGCTCCAACGGTCGGTTCGCCTGGCCGGTGAAGGGCCCGATCCTTTCCAGCTTCGGCGCCAAGGCCGGCGGTCTCTACAACGACGGCATAAATATTTCGGCCAAGAAGGGCGCGCCGATGAAGGCGGCGGAAAACGGCATCGTAGCCTACGCCGGGAACGAACTGCGCGGCTTCGGTAATCTCGTACTGATCCGCCATCGCGGGGGCTGGATGACGGCCTACGCCCACGCCGATCGGATTTTGGTCAAACGCGGCGATACGGTGAAGAGGGGCCAGATGATCGGACGCGCCGGTTCAAGCGGCAGCGTGACCCGGCCACAGGTACATTTTGAGATTAGAAAAGGATCACAAGCAGTTGATCCAATTAAATATTTAACCGCTGGATCAAGAGAGACAAGAGTGATCAAAGTGGTCGAAATCGGCCCTCTTCGCCAGCCAATCTAGCTCAATGTCTGGCCTAGACGTCCCGCTAGATCCTGAATAAACTGCCAGGCCACGCGCCCCGAACGCGCGCCCCGCGTGACCGACCATTCGATAGCCTCGGCCTTGAGCGTTTCGGCGTCGACCTTCAGGCCGTAATGCGCCGCGTAGCCTTCGATCATGGCGAGGAATTCATCCTGGGCGCAGGCGTGGAAACCGAGCCACAAACCGAAGCGGTCGGAAAGCGAGACTTTTTCTTCCACTGCTTCCGCCGGATTGATGGCGGTTGAGCGTTCGTTCTCGATCATATCACGCGGCATCAGGTGGCGGCGGTTCGAGGTGGCGTAAAAAATGACATTGTCCGGACGTCCCTCGATGCCGCCATCCAGAACGGCCTTCAGGGATTTATAGCTGGCATCGTCCGAATCGAATGAAAGATCGTCGCAAAACAGGATGCAGCGCCGCTCCGTGTCCGTCAGCAGTTTCAGCAAACGGGGCAGGGTGGGGATGTCTTCGCGGTGAATTTCCACCAGCGCCAGCGGCCCATCGCCCTTGTCGCCGCCGCCGGTCTGATTGACCTGGGCATGGACCGCCTTGACCAGCGAACTTTTACCCATGCCGCGGGCGCCCCAGAGAAGCGCGTTGTTGGCCGGTAATCCCTTGGCGAAGCGCAGGGTATTGTCGACCAGAATGTCGCGCACCCTGTCTATGCCTTTGAGAAGATCGATTTCGACCCGGTTGACGACCGCCACCGGATCCAGCACACAGGTCTCGGCCTGCCAGACAAAGGCATCCGCACCCTCCAGCCCGACCGTCGCGGGCGGCGGCGGTGAAAGCCGTTCCAGGGCATCGGCGATGCGGGCCAGTGCGGTGGTGAGATCGGCGTCGTCCATATCTTATCGGTCCTTATGGTGCGGCGCGCGAGAACCTACCACAAAGGGGCGGGCGGTCAATATGGCGGTCTTCTCAAGCCTGCGGTGAATGCCCATGTAACAAGCTCTTGAGCAATAGTTTGCAAAGTACCGGCATGCCGCTATAGTCCGGCAGCTTTTTCGGCGCGCCAGGCCGCGCCCACAGATATTCAAGGGGGCTTTTATGCTCATTTCTCCGGCTTATGCCCAAGCCGCCGCCGGCGGCGCCGAGGGCAGCATGATCATGCAGCTGATGCCGCTGGTTCTTATTTTTGCCGTTTTCTATTTCCTGCTGATCCGGCCGCAGCAAAAAAAGGTTAAGGAACACAAGGCCATGATTGCGGCGGTGCGCCGTGGCGACCGCGTCGTTACGGCGGGCGGCATCATGGGCAAGGTCACCAAGGTTCACGAGGACGACCGCGCCACAGTGGAAATCGCCCCTGACGTTAAAATCGACATCGTGGCTTCGACCTTAACCAACGTTTTGAGCAAGTCCGAACCGGCCAACACCAACGACAAGAAGAGCTCCTCCAGCGAGGACGCGCCGCAAAGCACCGCCAGCCGTCTCGGCGGCCTGTTGGGTGGAAAGAAGAAGTCCGACTAGGTCAGGTCCATGCTTTACTTCGCGAAGTGGAAGATCGTGCTGATCGCCGTCGTGGCGTTGGCCGGCATTGTTTTCACGATACCCAATTTCGTCTCCCGCGAGACAGCGGACAGCCTGCCCGACTGGCTGCCCCATCAGCAGATCAATCTCGGCCTCGACCTACAGGGCGGCTCGCACCTTCTGCTGGAAGTTGACACGGCCGCCGTTGTGCGGGAGCGCCTGGAAAGCCTGGTCGAGGCGACGCGTGCCGAACTCAGAAAAGCCCGCATCGGCTATACCGGTGGCTTGGGCGTTTCCAAAGCCAACAAGGTCCTGGTTCGTGTGCGCAAGCCGGCGGACGTGGATAAAGCCCTCGAACTTGTGAAGGGACTGGGCAATCCTCTTGCCCCCGATGCCTTCGGCTCAGGCGGCGGCCAGGATATTGAGGTCACGGAGGACGGCGGCGTCATTGAAGTGGTTATGACGGAACCGGCTATCCAGGACCGCAAGCGCGCTGCGGTGGAACAATCCATCGAGATCGTGCGCCGCCGCATCGACGAGACGGGCACGCGTGAGCCGACCATCCAGCGCCAGGGCGAAGACCGGATTTTGATCCAGTTGCCGGGTGTCAAGGACCCAGACCGCATCAAACGTCTTTTGGGCAAAACGGCCAAGATGGTTTTCCGCTTCGTCGACACCACGACGACGGTTGCCGACGCCAACCGGGGCAGGGTGCCGCCGGGGTCCGAACTTCTCGAACAAGAACCGCGTGATGGCGATAGCGGCCCGGCCCGGCAATACGTCGTGCGCAAAAGGGTGATGGTCAGCGGTGAATCGCTGGTCGATGCGCAGCCTTCGTTCGATCAGGGCCGGCCCGTCGTGAGTTTCCGTTTTGATTCCGTCGGCGCCAAGAAATTCGGCGACGCTACGTCGAAGAATGTCGGACGATTGTTCGCCATTGTCCTCGACGGAAAAGTCATAAGCGCGCCGGAAATCCAGTCACCCATTCTCGGCGGCTCCGGCATTATCACTGGCGGCTTCACGGTTCAGACGGCCAACGACCTGGCAGTCTTGCTGCGCGCCGGCGCCTTGCCGGCACCCCTAAAAATTCTTGAGGAACGCACGGTCGGCCCCGACCTCGGCGCCGATTCGGTACGGGCCGGCAAGATCGCCAGCATGCTCGCCTTCGTGCTCGTCATGGTTTTCATGGCGGCAGCCTATGGTCTCTTCGGCCTGGCCACGGACATCGCCTTGTTGATCAACATGGCGTTGATCGGCGGCGCCTTGAGCGTCCTGCAGGCGACGCTGACTCTGCCGGGTATCGCCGGCATCGTCTTGACCATCGGCATGGCGGTCGACGCCAACGTTCTGATCTTCGAGCGCATACGCGAGGAGATGAGATCGGGCAAGACACCATTCGCTGCTGTGGATGCGGGTTACAAACGAGCGCTGACGACGATCATTGACGCCAACGTCACGACCTTGATCGCCGCCGTCCTGTTGTTCGAATTCGGCTCGGGTCCGGTCAAGGGTTTCGCCGTAACGCTCGCCATCGGCATCGTCACTTCGCTGTTTACCGCCTTTACCCTGACCCGCTTGCTGATCGCCACCTGGCTGCGCCGCAAGCGGCCCGTCGAACTGCCGTTGTAGGAGCTGAACATGTATCGACTACGGCTCGTTCCGACGAAAACCGATATTAAATTCATGCGTTACCGCATGATGGCGTTCGTGATGTCCAGTGTGCTGCTGCTGGCCTCCGTCGGCCTGTTTTTTGGCGTCGGGCTCAACTACGGCATCGATTTCGAAGGCGGCATACTGATTGAGGTGGGCTCGGACCAACCGGCCGATCTCGCCAAGATGCGCAGTTCCCTGACCGGCCTCGGGCTCGGCGAGGTCGCGCTCCAGGAATTTGGGCGCGAAACCGACGTACTCATCCGGATCGAACGCCAGCCCGGTGATTCCTCAGCCCAGCAAGCCGCCGTCGATACGGTGAAGGAAACATTAGCAAAGGAAATCAGCGACAAACTTTCCTACCGCCGTGTCGAATTCGTCGGCCCGAAGGTGAGCGCCGAACTCGTCGAGGCCGGCACCATGGCCATGGTGCTCGCCGTGACCGCCATGCTGATCTATATCTGGTTCCGCTTCGAATGGCAGTTCAGTATCGGTGCGGTACTGGCACTCATCCATGACGTGGTGCTGACCATCGGCGTCTTTTCGATCATGCGCCTGGAGTTCAACCTCTCGATCATCGCCGCGATTCTGACGATCATCGGTTATTCCATGAACGACACCGTGGTGATCTACGACCGCGTGCGCGAGAACTTACGCCGCTACCGCTCGCTGCCGATGCAGGAATTGCTGGACCGCAGCGTCAATGAAACCCTGGCTCGGACGATCATGACGTCGGTCACGACGTTGCTGGCCCTGCTGACCCTGTTCTTCTTCGGCGGCGAAGTGATCCGCGGATTTACTTTCGCCATGATGTGGGGCGTCGTCGTCGGCACTTATTCCTCGGTCTTCGTGGCGGCGCCCTTGCTGCTCCACCTCGGGGTGCGCCGGGGCGGCGAGGGACCCGACCAGGACGCGGAGGACACCGGCAACGGTACCGAGGTCGCCGAACAAGGCACTTAAACTCGCCGCAACCCGCTCAGAAAGGCGAGGGGATGGACATCACACCTCTCATTCCGGCCGGCAGACAGGTCATCCGCAGTTACGGCAACGGCGGCTTCACCGTCGCCGACGTCCGACATGACGGTTCAGTTCTGGTGACGGCGGAACAAACGTTTCCGCTGGATGTGGCTTCCCTGGAGGATCTGTCGCTTGCGCATTTCGATCCCTTGTGGGCGTTGGAACCGTCGATCGAGCTCCTTTTGATCGGCACGGGGGCGAAGATGGTTTTCCTGCCCGACGCACTTCGCGCGGGCCTAAAAGATCACGGTATCAGCGTTGACAGCATGGATTCAGGTGCGGCGGCGCGAACCTATAATGTTCTGCTGAGTGAAGAACGTCTCGTGGCCGCTGCCATCATCGCTGTGGATTGACCGGCTGCGCTTCAACGACAAATAGTGACTAAAATCTCTTCCAGCGCTAATCTCAAACAACATCGACACGGGGGCAAAGTGAAACTTCAAGGTCAACGCAGCGACCTAGGTTAGTTAGGACGATCCATGCCCGAGGATCAAAATAAACGCCCCGAGTTCGATCCCATGCTCGTCGTCGATGCCATCGACGAATTGCCGGACGGCTTCGTGTTGTGCGATCCGGACGACAGGATCGTCATGTGTAACCAGCGGCAAGTAGAGTTGTTCCCTGGAGTGGCTGATCTGCTGGTGCCGGGCACGCCATTTGAAGCGGTCGTCAGGGCCAGCGCGGAGCGCGGCGTCGTCGCCGACGCGGTGGGCCGGGAGGAAGCCTGGATCGCGGAGCGCATGGCGGCGCATCTTGCCGATAGCTCTTCGAATTTCGAGCAACAATCCGCGGATGGAACCTGGCTTGAAATCCACGAAATGAAGCTGGCCAATGGCTGCCGGGTTGGTGTCCGCACCGATATTACCGCGCGGAAACGCTCGGAGGAGAGCGTACGGCGAAGCGAAATGCGCTTCCGGGAGTTCGCGGAGGCGGCTTCGGACTGGTATTGGGAGATGGGTCCCGACCTGCGCTTCACCTACTTTTCCGACAGGGTGGAGGAGATCGTCGGAGTCCCGGTGGCCTTCCACATCGGTAAAACCCGCGCAGAGTTGGCGGGCGAGGATGCCACCACGGAAAAATGGCAGCGGCATCTCGAGGATCTGAAGGCGCATAAACCGTTCAGGGACTTCCGGTATGACAGGTTGGGCCCCAACGGAAGACTCCAATACCTGTCGTCGAGCGGTAAACCGATGTTTGATGAGGATGGTGAATTTCTCGGTTACATCGGCATCGGTTCCGACCTAACTCACAGGGTTGAGGCCGAGGAAAGGGCCAATCTGGCGAATGAGCGCCTGGCGGCCGCAGTCGAAGCGCTCAACGAACCGTTCGTGCTTTGGGATGTGGAAGACCGTCTCGTCATCGGCAATCAGGCCTTCCGTGACATCAACATGCCGATCGGCGACAAAACCGAGCCGGGCACTCATTACGAAGATTTTCTTCGCGGCCTGTTGGACTGCCGGCTGGTGCCGGCCGCGATCGGCCGGGAAGACGAATGGTTGGCGGTGCGGCTGGACCAGCACCGCAATCCCAAAGGCCCTTTTGAACAGCTACGCCGGAACGGCGAGTGGTTCATGATCATAGATCAACGCCTGCCCGATGGCAGTACGGTAACGATCTCCACGGATATCACGGAAATTAAAAAGGCCGAAGCAAGGATCGAGGAAAGCCAGGGACGCCTTAAGGATGTTGCCGAGGCGGCGGCGGATTGGTTTTGGGAACAGGATGCCGATCTTCGATTTACCGATGTTACCGAGGACAATGTCGCGGTGACTGGGATGAGACAGGAGGACCACTACGGCAAGACCCGGCGTGAGACAAACCTGTTGGATGTCAGCGAAGAAGACATGGCCGCTCATGAAGAGCACCTGCTGGCCCGCGAGCCTTTTTCGGATTTCCGCTTTTCACGCATCAAGCCGGACGGCAATAAGGTCTACATTAGTGTCAGCGGCAAACCGTTCTTTGACGTGGACGGAGTATTCATGGGCTACCGCGGCGCCGGCAGGGACATCACTGAAATCGTCCAAGCAGAGCGAATAATCGCGGAGGAACGCGACCGGGCCGAGGCAGCAAGCCGGACCAAGTCGGATTTCCTGGCGCAGATGAGCCACGATTTCCGCACTCCCCTCAATGCCATCCTGGGATTCTCGCAAATTGTCGTGCGGCAGACCTACGGACCTATCGGCGACGAACGGTACCTTGAGTACGCTAATCACATTTTCCGCAGCGGAAACCTGCTGCTGGAATTCGTCGACGATCTGCTCGACGTGTCGAAGATCGAGTCCGGAGAATTCGAACTTGCCATCGAAACCGTTCGAGTGGCCGAAGTCGTGAACGAGATGAAGAAAATGTTTGCGGAGCAGTTCGCGGAATTCGGTCTTGATTTCAAGGCGGATATCACGCCGGATGCCCAAACGGTACGGGCGGACCGGGCGGCGCTGCTCCGCATGCTCTTCAACATTCTCTCCAACGCCGTCAAATTTACGCCGGCGGGCGGTTCGATATCGCTCAACACCGATGGCGCGGAGGGAGTAACGACGGTGTCCGTCAAGGATTCCGGAATGGGATTTGACGAGGACGAACTGGAGACAGTCCTCGCGCCGTTTGGCCGCGCAAGCAACGCCCGCGAACTCGGCGTCGACGGCACCGGGCTCGGCCTCTCCATCGTGGATTCGATGATGCAGGCCCACGGCGGCCAATTGAAGGTCGAAAGCGGTCAGGGTAAAGGCGTAAAAGCGAGTTTGGTTTTCCCGGCCTCATAGCTGCACCAGCAAGAAAAACGGGGGTCCGAAGACCCCCGCAATTCGCGACGAAATGGTGTTGGCGCTTAGTAGATGTTCTGCGCCGCAACCATCGAAAACAGCATCGGGAACGAGAGCAACGTGTTCGTTCTCGAGAACAGCATCGCCGTGCGGGCCGACGCCGCTTTGGTGTCGGCGTCGACCTCGACCATGCCCAACGCCTTCTGCTGGTTCGGCCAGATGACGAACCAGACGTTGAACCACATTATGGTGCCGAGCCACATGCCGATTCCGATGAACCTGTGTTTGCCCACGCCGTCCGTCAGCCCAATGGTGATGGCTTCGACGAGGTAACCGTTCATGGCGGCCAGGATCAGGCCGGTGATGATGGTGCTCATGGCGCCCCAGCGGAACCACCACAGCGCCGCCGGTGCGATAACCTTGCCGATGGCCGGCTTCTGGTCGTCCGGAATGTTGGGCATGTTGGGGATTTGCACGAAGTTGAAGTACCACAACAGGCCGATCCACATGACGCCGCTCAGAACGTGCAGCCAGCGGAAGAAATAGGGGCCGAAGTCGGCCGAAGAGTAACCTTGGTTCGAATAGTAGATGATGAACATCACAACCGAGAGCACAAAGCCCGCGATCACGGTGTTCCTGAGTGAGGTGAGAATTGCTGCCACTGTCTTTTCCCTCCGTCGATCGAGTTAGATGACTTGACGGTCCTCTCAACTGATCTGGTTAACCAAACGAGTAAACATGGGGTTGAAAAACCCCCTGAATGAATGCCGGAAATCGGCGGAAATGACGATCCCTATATCCGACCCCCAGGCTATGATATGCAAAACTAGGGGCTTTGAAGGCAAAAGTGAAGGCCTAATTTAGAAGAATTCTTAATTACGTAACGGCGCAACATTAGTGATATACTACACCAAATCTGGTATCCGCAGGTTCTAGGCCCACATTTTATGCCCTCCGAAGCCACAGCCGACGATTACACCTACTGTGCCAAACAGTCTCGGGCGCGCGATTACGACCGCTATCTCGCGGCCCTGACGGCGCCAAACCGGTTGCGGGAACATCTTCTGGTGCTAATCGCCTTCAACGACGAACTGGCCCGGGTGCGCGATGCCGTCAGCGAGCCGGCACTCGGCGATATCCGTTTCGCCTGGTGGCGGGAGGCGGTCAACGAAGGACTGACCGGCGGCCAGAACGACCACCCCGTCGCCCGAGCCTTGGCGGAGACGGCGCGGGCCTTCGACCTCGACGGGCACTACCTGCATGCCATGATCGATGTTCGCGCCCGCGACCTCGATGACAAACCGTTCGACGCCATCGGAGACTTGGAGGCCTACGCCGAAGGAACGTCAGCCAATTTGGCCGAACTGATGTTGGGCGTCCTGGGCGATTTCGATCAAACCGCAGTCACGGCCGCCCGCCGCATCGGTACGGCCTGGGGCTTGATAGCGGCGTTAAAGACGATGCCGTTGCTGCGCGGACGGGGCAGCAGCCTGATGACCGGCAGCCTCACCTTCGACCAGGTCATGGACAAGATTGACGATCACCTGGTGTTGGCCAGAGGACAGGCTCGCCACGTTCCCCGCAAGGCGCTTCCCGCCATGATGAATGCGATTATTGGCGACATGTACGTCGAGCGTCTTCGCACGAAGGGAGAGGGCGCCAGCGTCCAGGATCTCTACATTTCGCCATTGCAGCGCACGGCTCGGATAATCTGGCGCTCAGTAATCGGTCGATACTAGGCGCCCAACCAGCCCGCTAAATCCTCAAGCGCCCGCTTGGATATGGCGGGTTTGCGTTCCTTCTTGTGGACGCGCACGGGCAGCGGCGGGAAAAGGCCGAAGTTGATGTTCATGGGCTGGAAGGTCTTGGCCTCGGCACCGCCGGTGATGTGGGCGAGGAGGGCACCGAAGGCTGTGGTTGGCGGCGGTGGCGAGATCGCTTCTCCCAGCGCTTCCGCGGCGGCGAAGCGGCCGGCCAGCAAGCCGATGGCGGCGCTTTCGACATAGCCCTCGACACCGGTGACCTGACCCGCGAATCGCAGACGGGATTGCGCCTTCAGGCGCAGTGTGCCGTCCAGCAGTTCGGGACTGTTGATGAAGGTATTGCGGTGGACGCCGCCGAGGCGGGCGAACTCGGCGTTTTCCAGACCCGGTATGGTGCGGAAGATGCGCACCTGTTCACCGTGCTTGAGCTTGGTCTGGAAGCCGACCATGTTGTAGATCGTGCCCAGCGCATTGTCCTGCCTCAGCTGGACGATGGCGTGTGATTTTACGTCCGGGTCGCGCGGGTTGGTCAAGCCGACCGGTTTCATCGGCCCCCAGCGCAGGGTTTGTGGTCCGCGCTCCGCCATCACTTCGATGGGCAGACAGCCTTCGAAGTAGGGCGTGTCGGCCTCCCAGTCCTTGAACTCCGTCTTCTCGGCCGCCAGCAAAGCCTCGATGAAGGCAGTGTATTGCGCCTCGTCCATCGGGCAGTTGATGTAGTCGCGGCCATCGCCGATATCGCTCGACTTGTCGTAGCGTGACTGGAACCAGGCAATGTCGAAATCGATGGAGTCGCGGTGAACGATTGGCGCGATGGCATCGAAGAACGCCAGGCCGTCGTCACCCGTCAACTCCCGCACCGCCTCGGCCAGCGCATCGGAGGTGAGGGGACCGGTGGCGATGATGACGGATTGCCAGTCGGCCGGCGGCAGGCCATCGATCTCGCCGCGCTCGATCTCGATCAACGGTTCGGCTTCGATGGCGGCGGTGACGGCGTCAGAATAGGCCACGCGGTCGACGGCCAGCGCGCCGCCGGCGGGTACGCGGTTCCGGTCTGCCGAAGCCATGATGATCGATCCGGCGCGGCGCATCTCCTCGTGCAGCAGGCCGACGGCGTTGTTGGCGGCATCGTCGGAGCGGAAGGAGTTGGAACAAACCAGTTCGGCCAGACCGCCGGTGAGGTGGGCCTCGGTGCCGCGTTCGGGCCGCATTTCGTGAATGACGCTGGCCACGCCCGCCCGGGCCAGCTGCCAGGCGGCTTCCGAGCCGGCTAGGCCGCCGCCGATAATATGAACGGGATGTGATGTCGTCATGGCGCGATCATCCGCGATTGGGTATAAGGCTGCCGGGTATAAGCTAATCACCCATCGGACCAAAGCAAATTCCGGAGATTTCCCGTGAGGCTGGAAGATTTTACGCCAATGTTGTTCATCGCCGCGCTGTTCGTGGCGTTTCATTTGATCCGCCAGAAATTCCTCGGCCCGACCATCACGCCGGAGGAGCTGGCCGACAAATTGGAGGAGGATTCAGCCTATCTCCTAGATGTGCGCGGCCCCGATGAATTCGCCGGATCGCTGGGCCACATCGACGGCGCCGTTAATGTACCCGTCGGCGAACTGGCAGCCGAAATCGCCGAACTGGGACCAAGCTTCAATGACGCAAAAGACAATCTCATCGTCACGATTTGCCGCACCAATAACCGTTCGCCGCGCGCCGCCCGCATGTTGCGCGATGCCGGCTTCACCAACGTCCAGGTGCTAAAAGGCGGCATGACGGCGTGGAGCCGCAAGAAGCTGCCCGTCGCCTGAGCTGTCCGGCAATCCAAATTGATTGACCAGGCCACCCCGGCTATGAGAACATCTTGCGAACAAATTTGAACTTGAAAGGGCGAGCCATGTTTCCCCGACTTCGTGTTTTCACTGTCCTCGGCCTCTTTGCTCTGCTGACTGCCGTGAGCGGCCGCCCGGCACTGGCGGCGCCGCAAATTCTCGGTCTGGTCGCCAGCAATGATGCCCTGCCGCTGCAATGCGAGGGCGGTTTCTGCTCCACCGAAGCCAGCGTGTTCTGCCTGCAGAAATGGCGCATGTCGCCGGTTGCCGGCACCTCGTTCTATACCGCCGGCGGAGAGGGCGTGAGGCTGGTTGCCAAGACGGACGACGGCGACCGCGTCGTCATTCCCAATCCCGAACTCAAGGTCGCTGCCTTGCGCGGGCACAACGCCGTGCGTATCGGGGTCGACGTCGACTGGATGGACAAGCGCGGCTACGCCAGCGCCGTGCTGGAGATCGGTCAAATGGTCTCCCTGATCCCCAAACCCTTCAAGGACGATCCCAAACCGCAGACCGCCCGCGACATCGAAGTCGCCATCGGCCCCTTGCGCGAAATCGGCAACAAGCTGGTCGACAACGGCGGTGTCAATATCGCCGCCGCCCAGATCGTCAACCAGATCGCCAATAAGCTACCAAGGCTCGGCCGCGCTTCCGACGAGATCCGCGCCGCCGCCTGGGACAAACATACGGCCGGCCTCAAGGGTGGGGACGCAAAAGCCTGGAAAAAGGCCAAGGCCTCATTTACCGATTGCCAGGACCGCACGTTCGGCGGCTACGTCTCGCTGCGCCAGTGCCTGAGTTCTCAGCACGACATCATGGTCGGCAAGCTCAACACGCGCTACTGGCAGGCCACCGACCAAAATATGTAGTTCTGGAACAAACTTAACTGGAGGCGCGTGCGGCGCACCTAATCTGTCCAGCGCTTAAACCGCCATCCCAACACCAATACGGCGACGGTTGCGGAAGCCGTAGCCGAGTTCATACGTCTTCTGTCCACCACACTGATGAACCGCATCATTTCGACATATTTCTTCCACAGGTTGCAAACCGAAGCTATAGTATTAACGGTTTAACGATCGAAAGAAATCGTTTGAAGCAATGGGGGCGGGAACGTGCAGGGCAAGGACAACGCGAATTCCGAAGCTGAGCAAGATGCCAACGGTAGCAATCAGCAACCGTTTGGCGACATAAAAGTCAATTTTTCTAGGACTATCAAAAGCGCTGAAGATCGCGCAGATGCGAAGCTGATCGCCCATCAACGAAATCGATTTCTACTGATCAACACCGTTTTAATTTCGGTCGTCATTCTGCTGGTTTACGCGTTTGCTGGCGAGGCAATCATCAACATGGTGTTCAGTAGCGAGGATACCGCAAGACTCGAAAAGGAAACCCTCCTCAAGGAAAAGCAGCTTGAAGCGCAATCAGCCTTGGAAATCGAGGCAAGAAAAGCGCTAATTGCGGCCGAGGCCGAGGACGCGGCGCAGGAACAAGTGACCGCTGCTCTCCGTGCCGGAATAAAGGACTTGCGAATCAACGCCGAACAACTCGGTAAGGGAATTATCGAACTTGAGGAAGAGCGGTCGGAGTTGAAGTTGGATATGAAACAGACGGAAAGGGAGAGATCGGACCTCCTGGAGGCGCACAAGCGACGCCAAGCAGACATCCGAACCCTTGATGTCTTCAATCAACAACTTCAATCCATGCTCCAGCAAGGCGATGAGATTCGGGATGATATGGCTCGGGTCGGAGTAATCATGACCAACAACAAATGGAAAAACGTGAATTTTTCCGAAGTGCTCAGCATCCGAAACACCCCGGTCATCAAAGAGGTGATCGCAAGGTCAGAGCTCTTCCATACGAATTTCCGTGATTTCGAATTGGCGCAAATCAGGGCGGTGAAAAACGGATCCGGTAGGGATGCCGCAGCGATCAAGGATGCGCTGAAAAGGGAACTGGAATTGAAAATGTCAAAACCGTTCGCGAAATTCGAGGAAATTGAGAGCGCGCGACTGCATATCAGCGAAAGATTGAGCGTCGAATTGTCGAAAAGAAATTCGGATCAATCAGTGATAGACCGATACAACGACAAATTCCAAGGCATGGCGGAGAAACTCGAGAGCTTGGGAACCGAGATTGAAGCGGCACAATCGAACAGAACATCTGTTAATGAGGAAATCGCGCGACAGGTTGATAGTTTGAGTAAAGCGGACGATGAACGAAAAATTACCGCTCTCGCCCGCTTAACCGCCGATTCGGAAGTGATGGACAAGATCACGTCAACCGACCGGATAAAAAAGTCCCGCGCGGACTTGCTGGTTCAACTTCAGCAAAGCAGAAAAGCCGATGCCGCCGCTAGACAGGCGGCGACCGACACGACATCAACCATCACCCGAAGCGTGGCAACGGCAGGCGCGATCGGCATCGCCATCATGCTGATTCAAATATTCGTTAATGCCATGCGGTACTACGCGCGCTTGGCGGAAACCTACAGCGCCCAAGCAGATGCCCTCCGCGCCTCGGGTGGAAACCCGGCGTTGGCGATTGCTCTGATTGACTCGCTCAGCCCCGATAAGATCGATTTCGGAAAAACCCCTTCGAGCCTTTATGAAAAGGCGTTTGATGCGATCGGATCGGTCGCGAAATCGCGGGCTAAGGGATGACGGTTTGAGTAGCAACCGGACTTGAGACTATTCGCCATCCTGCTTCATGTAGCGGGGGTTGGCCAGGCGTAGCTTGTCCTTCACCGTCTGCCTCAGATGATCCAGCACCTCGACACTGCGGCCGTCCAGTTCGCCGGCTTTGATCATGTCCGCCAACCGGGCATTCAGTTCCTCCAGATTGCCGTCGGTCCGCAACAAGTCGCAAATCCTCGACTGTTCTTCGGCATCCATCGCCGCGCCGTCCGACAGGGTGCGCTGCACGGTGGCCAGGAGATTTAGGGCGATGCGCAGTTGAAAGGCGGTGCGGCCTTCGAGGATAGGTGCTACGTCAGTGGTCAGAAATTCGCTGACCGCTTCGATCAGTTCGGCAGCGTCGGGGCGGTCTGTCGGCATTCCGGAGCCTTTCGCTCTCAGACGGTCAATCGACCAATTGCAAGAGGTCGTATTCGGTTTCCGCGGCGCGGCGGCCAATGGCGGCTTTTTCCATGGAGCGGTCGGTGCCGCTGAGGTGGCCGATCGCGAACTGCAGGCAGATTATGCCCCATTTTAAGCAACCGAAAACCAGCCAATAGTGCAGGGTTTCGGGGCTGATCGGATCGCCGCCGCCGGCTGCGTAGCCCTCAAGCATGTCGTCGACCTCACCGAAACCGCCCACGGGCTTCTCCTCGCCGTAACGCCAGGCGGGAATGCAGATCCAGCCGAGGTCGCCGACCGGGTTGCCGAGTTGCGCCAGTTCCCAATCCAACACGCCGCGCAGGCCTTCCGGTCCAACCATGATATTGCCGTTGCGAAAATCGCCGTGGATCAGACCGTGGCCGTCACCCGCCAGTTCGGCGCGCTCGGCCAACCAGCGGAGGCCGTATTGAAAACCGGGATGAGGGTGGCCGAATTCATCAAGCACGGAACGGTAATCCGCCAGCATCTCCAGAACGGTTTGGGATTTCAGCGGCGGCAGCCGGTCTTGCTGAAGGTGATGAATTTGAGCCGCCGCCCGGCCGCACTGGTAGGCCAGCCGGGTGCGCGCTTCGGCGAACGCCTCGTCCCTCAGTATCCGCCGCGCCAACGTCTCGCCTTCCAGGCGCTGCATGATGAAGCCTTCGCTGGTTCGCTCTTCGGCCTCTAGAAAGAACGGCACCTCGGGGGACGCGACGCCGGCGCCGTTGGCCAGCCTGATAAGCGTGCCCTCGGTGATCCGGCTGACGCTGAACGGACTGGCTGCCGAGGCGGTCATGGGATCGCGTTTGAGGATAAGCGGAACCTCCTCGCCGCCGGACAGCACCGCCTCGAACGACCAGGTCTCGCGGCTCGCCCCCATCGACAATTGCCGCAGTCCGGTAAGTCCGGTTCCGCTGCCGTAGTGCGCCGCGAGTTTCTCCCGCAGCACGGCGTCAAGCTGTTCGACGTTAGTGTCCGGGTCCAGCGGCTCCTCCCCCGATTATGCGCTCTTCTTGCGCCGGGCCGGTTTTTTCGCGGCTTTGGTTGATTTGGTCTTTTTTGCCGCTTTCTTCAGGGGCGCCTTGACCGCCTTGGCCTTTTTCGCGCCTTTGATGGTCTTGCGCGGCGCCCGGGAAGCCTTGGCGAGAACTTTTTTGAGGTATCGGCCGGTGAAGCTGCCCTCGACCTTCGCCACGTCCTCCGGCGTGCCGGCGGCGACAACCTTGCCGCCCTTGTCGCCGCCTTCG
>CAYOAD010000057.1:0-19448 GCA_964401845.1 uncultured Rhodospirillaceae bacterium
ATCGATTAACGAGTTCATCTGGGAAATGGGGGGTTATATCATGTGCGGTGCGCCGGACGACGTGCTGCTGGAGCTCTTTCAGGTCGACACGGAGGATCTTCCGCCCGAACTGACTGAATATTTCGGAGATCGTTCAGGCTGATCGGTCCTACGGTCACTTCTTGTTTCGATTCGTTCCGTTCCAGCATAGAATGGCGTCCGTCCGGCACTCCTTAGAGGTTTGGACCGCTCATGCCCCGCAAACAGCCATTGCAGGACCGCATCGTTGACGCAGCGGTGGAACTCGCCGACGAAATCGGCTGGTCCGCCGTACGGCTGCGCGAGGTCGCCGCGCGATTGGGCGTGACGCTGCCCGACATCCGCGCGCATTATCCGGATCTGGATGCGGTGGCGGACGCCTGGCTGGGGCGCGCCGACGACGCCATGCTGGCGATCGCCGAGCGTGCAGATCTGCCGAACAAATCACCGCCTGAACGCATAGAGGCAGCCTTGATCGCCTGGTTGACGGCGTTGAGCGGGCGCCGTCGCATGCTCCGAGACATTCTTTCCTACAAACTACAGCCCAACCACATCCACCTGCAGGCCGCGTTGGTTGTGGCGACCAGCCGGCGGGTGCAATGGCTCCGCGAGGCCGCACGGCTTGACGCAACCGGTCGGCAAAAGTCGGTAGAGGAAATCGGCCTGACCATTATGTTTTCAGCTGTCGTGCTGAGCTGGTTGAGGGACCGTTCGGAAAATTTCGAGCACACCCGCGGGTTCATCGCCCGCCGCCTGGAACGAGCCGACAAGGTCATGTTGCGCTGGTTCGCTTGAGTTCGATCGATTGCGGGTTGCGGGAGACACTTGATGGAGGTGACGCCGGATCGGGATCGGCTTGATTATCAGCTTCGGCGCTGGCGTGAGATCCATAAGCGGCTTCATGCAACGCCGATCCAACCGAGCGCCGACTTGCCCAGAGCCGAACAATGGCGCTACATCGCCGACTACGTCAAAAAACAGGTTGCCGAGCCGGAAATTGACGGCTGGGTGGCGGAACAGATCGCGGTCGCCGAAAACCTGGCCCGGGGCATCCAGGACATGCGGCCGAGAAAGCAGGGACCCGTTCACGCACTGCTACTGGAATGGGTCGCGGACCGGAAACACAAGGCCCATGCCGAGGTGAAATGGAATCTGGCGGTGGAGGAAGCCGGCGGCGACCCGCACTGGCAGCGCACGGGCGGCAAGATGGATCGTTCGAAGCCGCGCAACTGACCAGTCTAAAGCGTCGCTCAAACCGCTTGGGCGTGCTCCTCGCCGCGGCGGTCGGGGCCGGCGTAGGGGCCATAGACGCGTTGGGGCAGGCGGCGGCGGCAGGGCCCGATGTAGTTGTCTGTCTTGATCTGCAGCGGCGGATGCCCGATCAGGTTTTCGATGGTAGTGCCCAGGTCCTTCGAGGAGATGGGCTTGACCATGTAGTGGTCGACGCCCTGTTTGATGGCATGCGTCACCGTGGCGACCGAGCCTTCGCTACTGATCATGATGACCGGGATGTTCCGGGCCATCGTCTTTTCCGGATTCCGCACCGTGCGGACGAATTCGATGCCGTCGATGCCTTTCATGTGCCGGTTGACGATCACCATGTCGACGGCGGAAGCCTCCAGTTCGTAGAACGCGTCTTTGGCGCCCTTGGCCATCGGCGTGCTGCCGACGCCGAGGTTGCGCAAGATACCGGAAATCGTGTGGCGAAAATCCTGGTCGTCGTCGACGCAGAGGACCCGCATGGCCTGCCAGTCAAGCTTTGCATCAGCCATTAGATTTGTCTCCGACGCGACGAAGAATATCGGTAGCAGTCATCGACCTTTTATCCGTCGGGGATTTGTCCAGCAAAATTAAGTTACGGACGGTCCTTGGCCGGCGTGGTCAACAGCCAAGCGAAGAACAAAACGGCAAGCACCGCGCCGACTAGTTGGGCCACAACAAAGGGTCCGGCGTCAATCGGGCGAACACCCGAGAACGTATCGGTAAACATCCGGGCGAGGGTAACCGCGGGATTGGCGAACGAGGTCGAGGCGGTAAACCAGTACCCGGCGGTGATGAACAAGCCGACGGCATAGGGCACGGCCGCGGGCCGCCAGCGCAGGCAGCCCAGGATGGTGCCGACCAGTCCAAAGGCGGCAATCACCTCGGCCGACCATTGCCCCCAACCCGTCCGCACGGTCTGGGAGACCTGAACGATCGGCAGGTCGAACATGATGTGGGCTGCCACGACGCCGGCGATCCCGCCGACAACCTGGACCGTCACATAGGCCATTCCGAAAATGACTGTGATTTCTCTTTTTAGAAAAAAGGCCAATGTCACGGCGGGATTGAAATGGGCCCCCGACACCGGCCCGAAGATCAGGATGAGGACGGCGAGGATGGCGCCGGTCGCAAGGCCGTTGGCCAATAATGCAAGTGCGGTATTGCCGCCCGACAGCGCCTCTCCCATGATGCCCGAGCCCACGACGGTGGCCAACAGGAAGAACGTACCGAGTGCTTCGGCGGCCAGCCGCCGTGACATATTCGTTTGCATGGAAAGCGCACCACCAGAAGAATTAGTAATTTCGCCCGATATTATGACGCCTGCGGCGAAATGTCGCCTGGGGCCTGAGCAGGCAACAAATACCTGAAATCGAGCTACAATTGTCGGGAATTGCGGCTAGTGGGGAGCCCGACCCGATGCATGCCGATTCGTTTGTCGTTGAGATTGTCGGCGGTGTCGCCGCCTTGCTCGTCGTTGCCGCCATCACCTACGCGGCGTCGAAACGGCTGGGCCTGCCGTTCACGGTCGTCCTCGTCATCGTCGGCATTGCCCTCGGCCAAATTGAGAGTGTCTACCTACCTCTGGCGGCTGTCGGCGAGGCGCTGGAACTCTCACCCCACGTCATCCTCTTCGTCTTCCTGCCGACGTTGGTGTTCGAAAGCGCATACAACCTCGATGCCCGGCAACTGCAGCGCAACCTGCTGCCGGTCCTCACCCTCGCCATTCCCGGCCTCATCCTGTCTACCGCCATCATCGGCGGTTTGCTGATGGTGGTGACGCCGCTCGGCCCGGCGGAAAGCCTGATGCTCGGATCGATCCTCAGCGCCACCGATCCGGTCGCCGTGATCGCGATCTTCAAACAACTCGGTGCGCCGAAGCGATTGACCACGCTGGTCGAAGGCGAGAGCCTGATGAACGACGCAACGGCCATCGTGGTGTCCCGCATTTTCGTTGGCATCGTGGTAGGCGGCGTGCATTTCACGCCCGCCGGAGCTTTCACCGAAGCCGGTCAGTTTCTGCTGGTATTCGTTGGCGGCGGAGTCGTGGGCTGGCTTTTGGGTCTGCTCGTGGGCTGGACCATCGGACGCGTTCACGAGGATATCTACATCGAGATCACGCTCACCACCGTGCTCGCCTACCTCTCCTTCATCATCGCCGAGGAACTGTTCCATGTCAGCGGCGTCATGGCGACGGTGATGGCGGGGTTGACCCTCGGCGGTTGGGGGCAAGCCAAGATATCGGCCTCGGTGCGCAGTTATCTGGAGCACTTCTGGGAATACATGGCGTTCGTCGCCAATGCCCTGATCTTCCTCCTTGTCGGGTTGGCCGTGAACCTTGGCGCCCTGATCGAGGCCTGGGACATCCTGGTTTGGGTCATCATCGCCATGCTGATCAGCCGGGCAGCCGTGATCTATGGTCTGGTCCCCATGGTCGGGCGCATTCCCGGGACGGAAGCGGTCAGCGGCAGCTACAAGACCGTGATGTATTGGGGCGGATTGCGCGGCGCCATCGCCTTGGCCATCGTTATGTCACTGGGACCGTCCGGCGTGGCGAACGCGGACACTCATGTGGCGCTTGTGATGGGTGCGGTTTTGTTCACGCTGCTGGTGCAGGGGCTTACAATCGAGAAGCTGGTGCATGCCCTGGGACTGGACCAGCCGCCGCTGGCCGACCGGGTGGGACGGGCCGAGGGCTTGCTGTCGGCCAAACGCCGGGCGTTGGACCGTATGCCCGAGTTACAGTCGGGCGGGCTGTTTTCGGCGCGCATCGCCGACGCGCTGATGGAACAGCTTGATGAGGAAATCTATACGGTCCGTAGCGAGCTGCACGAACTGCGCAGCGTCGAACTCGATGCCAACCAGGAGCGCTGGCTGTTGTATGCCCGCTGCTTCGCCGCAGAGAAGATTATCTACTATGAACAATTCTCTCGTGGTCACCTGTCCGAAGCGTCATATCGCGACCTCTGTCATTCCGTCGATATTCAGTCGGAGGCCGTGCGCCACGATACCGTCATGCCCACGAATACCCTGCATGATGTCGGCGGCACCAAGCTGTCAACGCTTATTAGGGGGCTGTTCCATGATCTGATTGGTGCGGTGTGGCCGGCGCTCTCGGAGAAGATCCGCCGGACACATATCACCCGCGATTATGAGCAGGCGTGGGGACGCTTCCAGGGCAGCCAGCGGATCTTGGACGAACTGGAGGAATTGGCATTGGCTGAATCGACGCCATCGGACATGGTCGCCGAGGTTCGCGGACAGTATGCCCGCTGGCAGGATACGGCCAAATCCCGCATCGACGCCACGGCCGAACAGTTTCCCGAATTCGTCGCGCTCATGCAGGAGCGTCTGGCCGGGCGGCTTGTACTCAACGCCGAAAGCGAAATCGTCGAAAGCGAGGCAAAAGCGGGCGCCATCCCCGAGGGTGTCGCGGAGGAAATGATCGAAGAGATCCACCATGAGATCCGGGATCTGACGAGTGCGGACGAAACTCAACTGAAAGTCGGACCGGAAGAGCTCCTCCGAACCGTGCCGTTCTTCAAGGTGACTTCGAACGACGATTTTGCCCAGGTGGCAAAACGGCTGCGCTCGCGAACCGTCCCCAGCGGCGAAACCATCATCCGTCAGGGCGCCAAGGGAGAATCGCTTTACCTGATCGCGCGCGGCGTGGTCCGGGTAAGCCGCGAAACCGAAAACGGTGTCCAGGATCTGGCCAGCCTGATGGCCGGCGATTTCTTCGGCGAAATGGCACTTCTGCACCATGCGCCGCGAACGGCCAACTGCCGGGCTGTCACGCCTTGTGCCATTTACGAATTGCGGCGCGCCGATTTTGACGAAGTGGTTGAGGTCTGTCCGGAATTGAAGATTGCCTTGGAGACAGCCGACCGCGAACGGGCCCGTGAACTGGTCTGAGGCTTGTTTACTGTTTCGTCGGCGGGGTCGACCCCTCCGTCACCATCACCGGATTTTCAGCGATGCCCTCGGGGACGGCGACCTGATCGTTCGCCAACTGGCCATACAGGAAGGTCGGGATCAGGCCGAATATGGCGCAAAACACGATGACCGCCTTCCAATCCATATCGGAAATGCGCAAGCGGCGGTGCAGGCCCGATCCCCGCCCGACAACGAGCGCCAGAACCGCAACCACGGTCGTTCCGAGCCAAATTAGAAAGCTCTCCATTTCTGGAAGTTTCCTCCATACAGGAAAGTGGCCGCCGATGTCCTTAACTTACCATATGGTTCGTGGTCTGGCGATTGTCACACCGGTTTGCGAAAAATCACCGAGAGGTTGTTGGCCGGCATTTCAACGTATTCGCTGAACGTGAGGCCGTTTCCGTCGGCACACTCCTTGACGTCGTCCAGGTCCCGCACCCCCCAGGACCGGTCCTGTGACTGGAGCCAGCTATCGAAACTTTCGTTGCTCGGCGCGGTGTGTTTGCCATGGCGCCGGTAGGGGCCGTATAGAAAGAGTACGCCGCCCGAGGGTAATAGGCGGCCCGCCAAGTTCATCAATCCCTCGCAGGCGACCCAGGGGGAGATGTGGATCATGTTGATGCAGACGATGGCCGTGACGTTGTCGGCAGGGATCTTGTCGGCGGCGCCCGCTGACGTCACATCGCAGACCACCGGTTCCAGCAGATTGGGGGCGCCACAGTCTTTCCGCCAGGCCGCGATACTGGCAAGGGCGTCCTCGCCGATATCCGTGGGCTGCCAGTTGTGCCGGGGCAGCTTGGGTGCGTAGTCCGCCCCGTGTTCGCCGGATCCGCTGGCGATTTCCAGCACTGTACCGCTTTCAGGCAGCACGCGCCGGAGCACGTCGAAAATGGGGTCCTTGTTGCGCGCCGTGGAAGGCGCGACCAGGCGCGGATCGACAGCCATGTCACTTCGACCTGTTCTTGAGTTCCGTGATGATGGCGCCCGCCGTCTTCAACGCCTCGCGCCGGTCCATGCCCGCCGTCATGCGTTTGTCATAGAGCGTTCTCATCAAAACCTTGTCGATGAGCGACAGGTTTTTACGCCGTTCGTTGTCATTGAATATCGACGGGCTGATGTAGGGACTGTCGTTGGGCAATCCCATGGACTGGATCATCTCCTCCAACAAGCAGTGTTTGATGCCCTCGCTCGGGTATTCGACGTTCACCACGATCATGGCTTTGACCATCTTGCCGGACGGCATGTGATAGGACAGGAAGTAGCACGAGCCGCGAATGAGCTGCCACAACACGGCGACGTCTTTTTCGAGGATCTGTCCGACCTGGAACATTTCGTTCTGGCGGGCGAACCAGATGATCATGTCTTCGCCGCGCTGTTTGCCCGGGATTTGCCTGAACTTGATGTCGCTGAATCGGGTGAGGGTTTTTGCGTGGGTCTCGATCACGGGTTTATATCGCGCCGCTTCCTTGGCCAGCCCGGCCAGCTTGTACTTGATTTCCGGGCCCGGCCATTTGCGGATTTGGAAGGTGTTCCGGACACCCTTCATCTCGGTGCGAAAGACGATCAGATCGAAGTAGTCGACAAATTTCTCGACGCTCGGCATTTCTGCCGCAATGGCCGGCGGCGCGGCCAATGTAAGCGCCACGAGCGCTGCGGCAATGCTCATTCTGAGGTGGGCGATCATGTTGAAAAAGGTAGTCCCGCCGCTGCTCCGCGGCAAGTGATCAAAGCCCCAGACTGTGACGGTCGATCGCGACCGCCTTGATCAGGGCGTGGACCTCGCCTCTCACCTCCAGTTTCATCTCGCGGGCCGAACGCCGGGTGATGCGGGCCCACAGCCGGCAATCTTCCGTACCGTCGCCCTTTGAGATGTCCAGCAGGATGTCCATCTGCGCTGGACCGGCTTCGGCGATCTCCAGGACGGAACCCTTGAAGACGTTCAAGATGCTGATGCCGGCGGGGCGTTCCAATGCCAGCGCCACATCCCGCGCCCGCACCCGAACGCGAAGCTTTTGTCCGAGCGCCATGTCGACGCGCGGCACCGTCAAACTGCCGCCATCGAAACTGAGTTCCGACAGATTGTCTTCTTCATCGTGCTTTGCCACGGTGACCGGGATCACGGCGCCGGCTTCATAACGGCCCGTCAGCGGGCGCAGGTCAAGGCGGCTCATGACATCTTCCACCGGTCCGCTGGCGACGGTGCGTCCGTCAGCCATCAGCGCCACGGTATCGGCCAACCGGACGACTTCCTCATCGGCATGGCTTACGTAGACGATGGGCAAACCCAGTGAATCGCGCAAGCGCTCGATGAAGGGCAGAATTTCGGCTTTGCGCGCCATATCGAGGTTGGCCAAGGGCTCATCCATCAGCAGTAGCTCGGGACTGGCCAAAAGCGCCCGGCCGATGGCAACCCGCTGTTTTTCGCCGCCCGACAGCCGATGGGGCCGGCGTTCCAACAGGTCTGCAATCCCCAGCATTTCGACGACACCGCCGAATTCGGTGTGACGGTCGTTCCGGGGCGTGCGCTTGAGGCCGTACTCCAGGTTCGAACGCACGGACA
Organism: uncultured Rhodospirillaceae bacterium; assembly: GCA_964401845.1. GTDB lineage: Bacteria > Pseudomonadota > Alphaproteobacteria > UBA2966 > UBA2966 > CAYFKJ01. The sequence goes on from CAYOAD010000057.1 coordinate 7,775, forward strand.
GATGCGGAAACAAACGGTCTTCCTGAAATACATAGCCGATGCGCCGATGTTCCGGCGGCACGTCGATGTCTTGGGCGGTGTCGAGAAGGGTCCGCTCCCCGAGCACGATGCGGCCTTTGTCCGGCGTCGTCAGCCCGGCAATCATGTTGACGACAGACGTTTTCCCGGCGCCCGATCGGCCATGCAAGGCCGTGATGCCCCCGGTCTCGCCCGCGAACTGCGCTTCCAGCGAAAATTCACCGAGACGGCCGGCGATATCGACTTCAAGGCGGCTCAACGGATGTTCTCCAGGGCTTCGCCTGGCGCCGCGCCGGTCAGCCTGCGTGCTACGCGGCGGGCGATAAGTTCCGATACCAGCATGGCGCCCAGAGCGAGGGCGATCGAAATGACGACGATGCGAACGGCGGCGTCTTCGCCGCCGGGCGATTGGATCAACGTATAAAGCGCGATCGGCAGGGTTCGGGTTTCGCCGGCGATATTGGAGACGAAGGTGATGGTTGCGCCGAACTCGCCCAGGGCCCTTGCGAAGGCCAGAACCGCCCCCGTCAGAATGCCCGGTGCGATCAACGGCAGTGTGATCGTGACGAAGACGTCGACGGGGCCGGCGCCCAGCGTCCGCGCTGCTGTTTCCAGCCGGCGGTCGACGGCTTCAAGGGACAAGCGGATGGCGCGCACCATGAGCGGAAAGGCCATGACGGCCGCCGCCACAGCCGCGCCGCGCCAACTAAACACCAGGGTGACGCCGAACCAGTCATGCAGCAGACCACCCACCGGTCCCTGGCGTCCGAAGGTCACCAACAGGATGTAACCAACTGCGACAGGTGGAATGACGAGGGGCAGGTGCACGATGCCGTCCAGCAGCACCCGTCCGGGAAACGACCGCCGCGCCAGCACCCAGGCGGTCAGGATGCCAAGCGGCAAACTCAGCACGACCGACCAGCCGGCGATCTTGAGCGACAGGCCCAGGGCCTCGATCTCCAATGGGCTCAGCATTCTATCCGCCGTCCTTGCCGGGTTTCGCCGTAGCGAAACCATGATCGGCGAAAATGGCCTGACTTGCGGGCCGCAACAGGTGGGCGAGGAGGGCGCGCGCCGTGCCGGAGTCGCCTTCTTTCACAACAGCCGCTTGATAGATGACCGGTGGATGAGCCGAGGCGGGAATGTCGGCGGCAATCCGCACCCGTTTGGAAAGCAGCGCATCGCTCGCATAGGTGATGCCGGCCGGAACTTCGCCTCGGGCGACAAATGAGATGGCGGCGCGCGCATCGGCGGCTCTTGCCAGAACAGGATCGAGCATTTCCCACAGTCCGAGGGTCTCCAAAGCCGCGCGCGCATAAATACCGGCCGGGACGTGGTCAGGGTCGGCCACGGCAATGCGTCCCGATTCGGCGGCCTTTTTCAGCACGTCTCCAGGATTGCCGGAAAGACGGCCAGTTGCCGGGGTTACAACAACCAGGCGATTGCCCATCAGGCTGGTTCGCGTTTCTCCTGCGATGAGGTTTCTATCGGCCGCCCAGGTCATCCAATCCGGGTTGGCGGAAATGTAGATGTGGGCGGGTGCACCGGCATTCAGTTGCCGCGCCAGGACGGAAGACGCCGCGGCCGATATGCGGACGTCGACATTGTGCACCCGTTGAAACGCTTGAACCGCCAGTTCTACCGGCTTCACAGCACTGGCGGCCACGAAGAGCGTCAGGGGCGCACGAGAGGCGGCCCGAGCTTCACCGATCGTTCCGATCAACATGCACAGGCCCAGTAAGGCACTCAATACGGAGGCCATGGCGGGTGACAATCTCCCTGAAGTGTCAGCACTTTATTAAGGGTTATATCCGAAGATATATAACGCTTCCCGCCCCAGGTATAGCATTTTGCCGCATGGACTTGGGTTGCGGAATTCAACTAAGATTCCGCGGCACGGCACGATCCGCAATCGGGACTGGTTATCGAATGGACGCAGTTTGCCAGGGCTTGACGTTCTTGGTCATTGATGACGAGCCTGAGATCTCACTCTTTTTCGCCAAGATCATCCGAAAGATGGGCGGCGATATTTCAGCCATTGCGGCCAATGGCGCCGAAGCCCTCGAAGCACTAGACACGATCGACCGGTCGCCGGATGTTTTGATTTGTGACCTCAATATGCCGGGGATGGACGGCGTGGAATTGTTGCGCCATGTCGCGACCCGCGGCTTCGCCGGCTCCATTATTCTGGTGAGCGGAGAAAGCCAACGCATTCTGGACAGCACGCGCGAACTGGCGGAGGCGCATCAGCTGAACGTACCGGGGGTTCTGCGCAAACCGGTCGGCCTACCGGACTTTGTCGATGCCATGCGGCGGGTGAACGTGGAATTTACCGCCCAGGACCTAAGTCCTCATGGTCCGCTGGATGCCGATCACCTACGCAGCGCCATCGCAAACGGCAGCGTGTATCCGCACTTTCAGCCCAAGGTCGATGTGGCCAGCGGCAAGGTTGTGGGCGTCGAAGCGCTGGCCCGCTGGCATGACAAGAATTCCGGCGTGATCATGCCGGGAGCATTTATTTCCCTGGCGGAACGAAGCGGATTGATCGACGCCCTGACCGATGCCGTTTTCAAGGCCCTGCTAGTCCACGCGCTTGAGTGGCAGGCGGAAGGGTTCGATCTGAAGCTCGCCCTCAATGTTTCGGTCAATACCCTGCATCGGCTTGATTTGCCCGACGCGCTGATCAATGCGAGCGAGAGGTTCGCGGTGGATCCGTCATGTCTTATTCTGGAAGTGACGGAAAGCCAATTGATACAGGACGTTAAGGTCCCGCTGGAAATCCTGACGCGGCTTCGCTTGAAGGGGATCGGCCTTTCCATCGATGATTTTGGCACCGGTCATTCGTCGCTGCAGCAGCTTAAGCGCATTCCGTTTTCGGAACTCAAGATCGACCGTTCTTTCGTCAACGGCGCGGCTGACAATGAGGCTTCCCGGGCCATTCTAGAATACAGCATCGATCTGGCTAGGAAATTCGATATGTCGATCGTCGCGGAGGGCGTCGAAACGCAGGCCGATTGGAATCTGATTGCCGAGTTGGGTTGCGACACGGTGCAAGGCTATTTCGTCGCCCCGCCCATGCCGGCGGAGGACTTCGCCGGCTGGGCTGTGGGCTGGAACGACCGTGTCAGCTAAGCGGTTGATTTACGAATAAAGCTCGTCCGGATCGATCTCGACATTCGCGATGGTTTCAAGTTTGCCTTCGCGCACCGCCCTGAAAAAGCAGTTTCGCCGACCGGTGTGGCAGGCGACGCCCTGTTGGTCGACCAGCAGGAGGACAGTGTCGCCGTCGCAGTCCAGGCGAAATTCGTGCAAGCGCTGTACCTGGCCCGAGCTTTCACCCTTACGCCAGAGCTTGCTTCGCGATCGGCTGTAGTAACAGACGCGCCCGGTCTCCAAGGTTTCCGACACGGCCTCGAGGTTCATCCAGGCCATCATCAGGATTTCGCCGCTGTCGTGCTGCTGTGCGATAGCCGGCACAAGGCCGTCTTCGTTGAAGGCAACTTCGTCCAAAACGGTTTCGATATCGGTGGCCATCGGGAACTCCGGTTTAGGGCGCCAGGCAGGCGGCCAGTTTCTTGGCGATGTCGAGCATCATAGCATCGTATTGGCCGATGCCGGGCGGATGTGAATACCCAAGGGGATCGATTTCAGCGGTTTTGGCGCCGCTTCCTTCCGCCAATGTCCGTGTCAAGGCGCCGGACACGTAAGGGTCGGCAACAATGCAGCGAACGCCCGAGCCGTCCACCAGATTTTTCAGTGTCAGCAGCCGCCGGGCGCCGGGGCCCTGCGCCGACGCCGTCGTCGCTGCGCCAACGCTGGTCAGGCCGAAGGCATGTTCGAAATACTGGAGCGAATCGTGCAGCAGGACAAACCGCCTTTCCGAATGGAAATCCAGCGTGGCTTTAATCGCGGTTTCCAATTCTGAAAGCCTCTGATGCAGTTCGGCGGTGTTTTTCACATACTTCTCAGCGTTCGGTGGATCGATTTTGGCCAATGCCGCGGAAACCGCTTGGCCGATCATTTTAGCGTTTTTCAGCGAGAGCCAAAGATGGGGGTCATAAACATCATCCGAGTGACTGTCTGAGTCGTGTTCGTCATGGGCATTATCCAGCCAAGCGCCTCCCGGTCTGGCCTCAAGACGCTCTAGACCCCGAATATCAAATATTCGAAGCTCCGCACCGGCCGTGCTCCGAGCTTCCAAGGACCTACGGAGAGGCGCTTCGAGCTCAGGGCCGATCCAGACAACCAGATCTGCACGGGCAACAGCGCGCGCCTGCGAGGGGCGCAAGGTGAATTCATGAGGTGAGACGCGTTTGTCAATCAACAGGTGCGGTTGACCGATTCCCCGCATAACCGCAGAGACTAGGGCATGTATCGGCGGGATGGTCGCCACCACGCGCGGTGCTTCGGCACGTCCTGAAATGGGGATCGCACAGATAATTACCGTGCTTACGGCGGCACAAAGAAATTTGGTTGGGGAATCCATGGTTTTCAACTTGAAGCGGGGAGGGTGAGTAGTTCTTGATTTTGTTATAGTATAACATTACACAATGTGAAACCTCTTCGGAACAATTGGCTGATGGTGAAGCGATGGGACAGACGATCCACACCCAATCTGACAGGTCAGATGCGCGGCACGACCACCGGCATTGCATTGAAAACGCCCTGGCTGCGGCGGATCGCGTGTGCCGGGATACCGGCGCGCGACTGACGCCGTTGCGCCGGACGGTACTTGAATTGGTGTGGACCAGCCACGCGCCGATCGGCGCTTATGAAATATTGGAGCGTTTGAGTGGAGGCCGGCGACCTGCGCCGCCTACCGTCTACCGCGCCCTGGATTTTCTCATGAGCCAGGGACTGGTCCACCGCATCGAATCGCAGAACGCCTATGTCGGTTGTTCCCACCCCGAACTGGCCCATGAAGCGCAGTATCTGATCTGCGACGCCTGCGGCACAGCCGTGGAAATCGAAATCGACGGTCTCGCCCGTTGCATCAACAAAGCGGCACAGGATCAGGGGTTTTCCGTCGACACCCGAACCGTCGAGGTCCGGGGCCAATGTCAAAATTGCCTGACGGCGCCGGCACAATGACTGATGATTACCTGGTCGACGTCAAAGGCGTTTCCGTCCGGCGTGGCGAGACGGTTTTGCTCAACGATGTGAGCCTTGCGGTGAGGCCGAAGGAAATCATTACCGTCGTCGGACCGAACGGCGCTGGGAAATCAACGCTCCTGCGCACCGCCATGGGTCTTGTCAAACCCGACCGCGGCAGCATCCGAAGAAAAGCCGGTCTGGTGATCGGCTATGTTCCGCAAACCATGAGTATCGACCCCGTGTTGCCGCTTAACGTGCGGCGTTTTCTGTCGCTGGGGATCGCTGCGCCACCGGGCACGCGTGCGGCCTTAATGACCGAGGTCGGCGTGCCGCACCTTATCGACCGCTCCTTGCACGATCTGTCGGGCGGCGAGTTGCGGCGGGTCATGCTGGCGCGCGCCCTGTTGCGCGACCCTGAGCTATTAGTGCTGGACGAACCGGTGCAAGGGGTCGATATCGGCGGGCAAGTCGAAATTTACGAACTCATTGCCAACTTACGGGACCGGCACGGGTTCGGCGTCGTCATGGTTTCGCACGACCTGCACCTGGTGATGGCGGCGACGGACCATGTGGTTTGCTTGAACCAGCACGTCTGTTGCGACGGGACACCGGAAACCGTGCAGCGCCATCCCGAATATGTCGCGCTGTTCGGGGACCGGGTGGCGGCCGGTTTGGCGCTTTATGCGCATCACCACGACCACGACCATGACGCTCACGGCAACGTTATTCCGGCCGGCGACGGGCACGGCCATTCACATGGTCACGACCATGGATGATTTCCTGATCCGGGCGTTGGCCGCCGGACTGGGGGTGGCGCTGGTGGCCGGGCCGCTGGGCTGTTTCGTGGTCTGGCGGCGCATGGCCTACTTCGGCGCGGCGCTGGCCCATTCCGCCTTGTTCGGCGTTGCCTTGGGTTTGTTGCTCAACATCGATCCGACCCTGGGAATTGTTGCCGTTTGTGTCGTGGCCGGGTTGATGCTGGCGGCGGCCCAGTCGCAGCGGCAACTGGCCAGCGATACTCTGCTCGGCATTTTGGCGCATGCCATGCTGGCCTTGGGCCTGGTGGCGACGGCGCTGATTGAAAACGTCCGGGTCGACCTGATGGCCTATCTGTTCGGCGATATCCTAGCGGTGGGCATGGGCGATCTGGTCTGGATTTTTGGCGGTGGCGCAGCAGCGCTCCTTACATTGGGCGTGATCTGGCGGCCGCTGCTTGCCATGACCGTGCACGAGGAACTGGCGGTGGTGGAAGGCGTGCCCGTGATTGCGGCCCGGCTGGCCTTCATGGTCGTTATCGCCGTGGTCATCGCCGTGGCCATGAAGGTGGTCGGCGTACTGCTGATCGTCTCGCTGCTGATCATCCCGGCGGCAGCAGCGCGACCGTTGTCGCCGACGCCCGAGATGATGGCGATCATCGCCGCCGCAGGCGGCTGCCTGTCTGTGGCCGGCGGCTTGGGGGCCTCACTGACTTGGGACATTCCCGCGGGCCCCGGCATCGTGCTTGCGGCGACCGCACTTTTCGCCGCCACCGGGATGCTTCGCGGGCTCCTGAAAAAATGACTAAAATCAATAAAATCGAGTTTTCTCTTTAATCATATCATAAGCTCGAAAGAGGCAGAAAATCTGGCCTTTTGCATTCTTGTCCGTTTGGACAAACTCTGTTACCGTCCCGGCATAAAGTAAGGAAAGGCCGTCGGCCAAACCACTCAGGGGGGCTGACATCAAGATAAACCGCAGCGTTCATTTTCGGAGGTTTGTCGTCGTAGGGTTTGCGTTCTAACGTTTTGAAAAAAAACGACACGTGCCCAATCGTGGCGGTGGGAAACTAAACCGAAGTGGGACTGCCAAATAACAAACAGGGAAGGCTACGACGATGAAGTACCTTAAACTTCTCGCCGCGACGGCAGCCGCCGCCGCAATCTCAACAGTCGCCTCCGCCGGCACGCTTGATGACGTGAAGGCGAAAGGCTTTATCCAGTGCGGTGTTTCCACCGGCCTGGCCGGCTTTGCCGCGCCGAACGACAAGGGTGTATGGGAAGGCTTTGACGTAGACGTCTGCCGCGCCGTCGCCGCTGCCGTTCTCGGCGACAAGATGGCCGTCAAGTTTACGCCCACCACAGGTAAAACCCGCTTCCCGGCTCTGCAGTCGGGCGAAGTCGACATGCTGGCCCGGAACACCACCTGGACCTTCAGCCGCGACGTCGATCTCGGCTTTGAATTCGTCGGTGTCAACTACTACGACGGACAAGGCTTCATGGTTCGCAAGAGCCTCGGCATCAAGTCGGCCACCGAGCTTTCGGGCGCCAGCGTCTGCATCCAGACCGGCACCACGACTGAGCTGAATCTCGCCGACTACTTCCGCTCCAACAAGATGTCGTTCACGCCGGTCGTCGTTGAGGACGCCGCCGAAGCCCGTTCGAACTACGACAAGGGCGCCTGCGACGTTTACACCACGGACCGCTCGGGTCTCGCCGCGCAACGCGCCGTTCTGGCCGAGCCGGATGCCCATATGGTCCTGCCTGAAATCATCTCGAAAGAGCCGCTCGGCCCGTTGGTTCGCCACGGCGACAACCAGTGGGGCGACATCGTCCGCTGGACGCTCAATGCGATGATCAGTGGCGAAGAACTCGGCATCACGCAAGCCAATGCTGACAGCATGATGAGCTCGAACAATCCTGAGGTTAAGCGCCTCCTGGGTTCGGAAGGCAACTTGGGCGGAATGCTGGGTCTGTCCAAGGACTTCGGCGCCCGCGTCATCAAGGCCGTCGGTAACTACTCCGAAAGCTACAACCGCAACATCGGCCCGGATACGCCGATTGCCCTGGCCCGCGGCGTAAACGCGCTGTGGACCAACGGTGGCATTCTTTACTCGCCGCCGTTCCGCTAGGATTTAAAGAGAGGCCGGAGGATAAAACCTCCGGCCTTTTCTTTATGACCGCTTGGTACTAGGTGGTTTGTGGGCAGGCTCAGTTCAGCCGATCAACGAGCATGAACGGGCCGCGAGGCAAAATGCCCACGCGTTATTCTGGGAGCGCCCATAGCTAGGGCAAACGGGGGGTGTGATGACCGTCAACACCGTCGATTCAACACCAAAGCGAAATCCCTTTAATGACCCGAAGATCCGCGCGATTGTCGCGCAGATCATAACGGTCGTCATTCTGGTTGGGTTTCTCGCTTTCATATTCCGCAACACGTCAGCCAACCTTCAGAAGATCGGCATTACCCCGGGCTTTGAATTCATGGACCAGATCGCCGGCTTCATGCCGACGAGTCCGAATTTCAATCTGACGGGGTTCGACGTCAACGTATCGACACATTTCGACGTATTTGTTCTGGGATTGGTCAACACGCTGCTTATATCCGCCATCGGCATCGTTCTTGCCACGATCGTCGGGCTGATCTTCGGCGTCCTGAGATTGTCCTCGAACTCTTTGGTCAGGTTGACGGCCGCCGTGTATATCGAAGGTACGCGCAACGTGCCTCTGCTGTTGCAGATATTGGTTTGGTATTTCGGTGTGATTTTGTTGCTGCCGAACGTCCGCAACGCCTTCCCGATTTTCGACATAATTTTTATTAGCGACCGCTATATCGCGATTCCCTCGCCGGTGTTCGCCGAAGGCGCATCGATCGCGGGCTTCGCGCTGATCGCCGCCATTGTCGGTATCTTCTTCATGTCGCGCTGGGCCCGCAAACGGCAGGATCAGACGGGTGAGCAATTCCCCGTCTTCTGGACTTCCATTGGGCTTCTCATCGGCTTACCGTTTTTGGGTTTGGCTGTCGCGGGCTTCCCCCTTAGTTGGGATGTGCCGGCGCTGAAGGGCTTCAACTATGTGGGCGGCGGGCAAATCACCTCGCAGCTTCTGGGTCTGTTGATGGCCTTGACGTTCTATACCGGAGCTTTCATTGCGGAGAATGTCAGGGCGGGCATCCAGGCGGTCAGTCACGGCCAGACCGAGGCGGCTCACGCCTTGGGGGTCCGGCCGGGCACGACCATGCGGCTGGTGATCATCCCGCAAGCCTTGCGGGTCATCGTGCCGCCGGTTACCAGCCAGTATCTAAATCTGACCAAGAACTCGTCTTTGGGAATTGCCATCGGTTATCCCGATATCGCCAACGTCTTCATGGGGATTTCGCTGAACCAGACCGGTAATGCCGTGGAGATCATCGTCGTGACCATGGCGGTGTACCTGACAATATCGATCGCGATCTCGGTATTTATGAACTGGTACAACAAACGCGTCGCGTTGGTGGAGAGATAGGTCATGGTTGAAGCATACGTCAAAACCGAACTCCACCCGGATCTGCCGCCGCCGGTCTCCGATAGAGGCATCATCGGCTGGCTTCATCATCACCTGTTCAGCACGTGGTACAACTCCATCGCGACGGTGATAATCCTTTACCTGATCTATTTGACCATCCCTCCGCTGCTCGACTGGACGATTTTTTCGAGCGTGTGGGAAGCCAACAACTTCAAGGAATGCAAGGCAAACGGTACCGGCGCCTGCTGGGCGATGATCATCGCCCGTTTCAACCTCTTCATTTACGGCTTCTACGACGCCAGTGAATTTTGGCGGCCGAATTTGGCGTTTTTGCTGTTCATGGGCGCCATGCTGCCGGTGATGTTCGACAAATTGCCGGGACGGGGCGTCTGCGCGATCTTCCTGATCTTCGTATACCCGGCCGTTGCCATCGCTTTGATCCACGGTCCGATCGAAATGAGCACCATGCAGACCGGGCTCGGTCAAGCCATCTGGGGCTTGGCCTTCGTCGGGGGCGGCGTTTTGGGTTGGTATTCCATGCAACGGCGCAATCCCGGGCTGACGACTTTGGGTTTCGGCATTTCCTACTGTGTCGCATTTGTCATGATGATCGCCTGGGGTTTCGGCGTTCCGGTGATGGAAACATCGAACTATGGTGGGCTGCTGCTGACACTCATCCTGGCGTGCGTTGCCATTTCGGTATCGCTGCCGCTGGGTATTATTCTCGCCCTCGGGCGCCGGGCCAATTCGATGCCGGTGGTGCAGTTGCTCTGTATCGGCTTCATCGAACTCGTTCGTTCGGTGCCGCTGATCACCGTGTTGTTCATGGCGCAGTTCATGCTGCCGTTGTTCCTGCCCGAAGGCATGAATTTCGACAACGTCGTACGCGCTCTGGTCGGCGTGTCGCTGTTCGCGGCCGCCTATATGGCGGAGGTCGTGCGCGGCGGCTTGCAGGCGATACCCAAGGGGCAGTTCGAGGCAGCCGATTCACTCGGCCTCAACTATTACCTCAACATGCGGCTGATCATCCTGCCGCAGGCCCTGAAGATCGTCATCCCGGGCATCGTCGGAAACTTCATCGGCCTGTTCAAAGACACCACGCTGGTCAGCATCATCGGTTTGATGGACCTATTGGGTGTCGGCAAGGCGTCGATCGCCGATCAGAAGTGGCTGGGACTCGAGCACGAGGCCTACTTCTTCGTCGCCATCTTATTCTTCATCTTCTGCTTCGGTATGTCGCGCTATTCGATGTATCTCGAGAATAAGCTTCACACCGGACACAAGCGGTAATTTACGGGGGTATTGAACCATGTCGGAAGCGACAAACGTGGAAGTCTCAAGCGACGATGTCGCCATTCAGATCACGGGCATGCACAAGTGGTACGGCGATTTTCATGTCCTGAAGGACATCAATCTCTCCGTCGAGAAGGGCGAACGCATCGTCATTTGCGGACCTTCCGGGTCCGGTAAATCGACCATGATCCGCTGCATCAACCGGCTGGAAGAGCACCAGCAGGGCCAGATCATGGTGGACGGCATCGAGCTCACCAACGACCTCAAGCACATCGACCAGATTCGTCGCGAGGTCGGCATGGTGTTCCAGCATTTCAATCTGTTCCCGCACCTCACGGTGTTGCAGAACTGTACGCTGGCGCCGATCTGGGTGCGCAAGATGCCCAAGGCCGATGCCGAAGAGATCGCCATGAAGTATCTGACCCGGGTGAAAATTCCGGAACAGGCCAACAAGTTCCCCGGCCAACTCTCGGGCGGTCAGCAGCAGCGTGTCGCCATCGCGCGCTCACTCTGCATGAACCCCGCGATCATGCTGTTCGACGAACCCACCTCGGCGCTCGATCCGGAGATGATCAAAGAGGTGCTCGACGTGATGGTCGATCTAGCGAAGGAAGGCATGACCATGCTGGTCGTGACCCATGAAATGGGTTTCGCTAACCAGGTCGCCAACCGCGTCATCTTCATGGACGGCGGCGAGATCATCGAACAGAACTCGCCGGATGAATTCTTCAACAACCCGCAGTCGGACCGCACCAAACTGTTCCTGAGCCAGATCCTGGCTCACTGATCCGACGAAAAAAATATACGAAAGGGGCACACCTCGGTGTGCCCTTTTTTCGTTCAACCGCGAACCGCCTCTGCAATTGCCTCTGCGGCTTCCAGTCCGGTCAAATAAGCCCCGTGCGTGGTGCCGTGATAATCGAACGTCGTATGTTCGCCGGCAAAGAACAGCCGACCGCCGACCGGCTGGCGCAAGTGATCGAAATCCGCCGCCCGTACGCCGACGCCAG
>CAYOAD010000058.1:0-18775 GCA_964401845.1 uncultured Rhodospirillaceae bacterium
ATGCGATTACTACAAAGAGGGCTGGTGACCTAGACGCTTTAGAAGCGCTAGTCGGGAAGGGAATGTGTTTTTCTGGGAACGCTTAAGAACACTTCCAACTGGGGCAGAGGATTTAGCGAACTAGAACTCCTGTAGGCAGATTACGAATCAGCCATAAATAGGCCCTATTTTTGGAGTATTTCTTAGCTCCCATTTTATCGGGAAATATTATTGTCGAGGAGGACATGGATTCTGAGGAACGGCTAGCCGTCATCGAAAAGCAACAGAGATTGGCGAGGGGCGAGGATCCATCTCAGCGAATAATCGATGTCGCCCGAGTAGTTCAATTTGCTGATGTTTGTTTGTCTCCAGATGGGATGAGTTGCTTGTGGTGGGAAGTTTTCAGTAGGTTTTCCGGGGTCGATGATCACCGCCTTGCCGGCAAATCGCAACTTTTTGTTTGTGGCAAGTTTATCCTGTTTTCGTTTACTTATAGGGTCGGCTCGATTTTCGAAACTGGGGAGAATTAATGTCGGGCACTGCGGCCAGTGATGCAGCATTGGGGGTTGAGGCCACGCCGCAGTCGGTGCTGGAGGTCACGCGTGCGTTGGCTGTTGAGCTGCACCCGCACAAGTCTGCATCGCTGGAAGTTGGGCTCGATAGTTCTCTGGAGGGCGATCTCGGTTTTGACAGCCTGGGACGCGTCGAATTGTTGATGCGTCTGGAGCGGACCTTCGACGTCAATCTGCCCGAGCAACTCCTGACCAATGCGGAATCTCCCAGGGATCTGCTCCGCGAGATCGACAATGCCGGCGGCCGGCGAATCTCCTCGGGGGAAGGCATGGAAGTCCGCGTGGCCGGGCTGGACAGGACATCCGCCTTGCCCTCGGGCGCCACCACCCTTGTCGAGGTTTTGGACTGGCACGTTTTGACCCATCCCGACCGGCCCCACATGGTCTTCCTGGATGAGGACGGTGCCGAGCATGAACTAAACCACATCGAGTTGCGCGACCGCGCCCGTGAAACGGCGCAAGGATTGCGCCAGCGCGGCATCGCGCCGGGTGATGCCGTCAGCATCATGCTGCCCACCGGACTGGATTTCTTTTACGCATTTTTCGGCATTCTGATAGCCGGCGCCGTGCCGGTGCCGATTTACCCGCCGGCGCGCCTCAGCCAATTGGAGGACCACCTGCGCCGCCAAGCCGGGATCCTTGCCAACGCCCGCGTCAAAGTTCTGGTCACAGTGCCCCAGGCCAAGCCGCTGGCCCGCTTCCTGAAAGCCAAGGTCAACGAGCTCGACTATGTCGAAACCGTCGACGATCTCAGGGAAAGCGTTCCCGAAGGTACGGCATGGCCCGTGTTGAAGGCCGGCGATATCGCCTTTCTGCAATACACCTCGGGCAGCACCGGCAACCCCAAGGGAGTCATGCTGAGCCACGCCAATCTGCTCGCCAACGTCCGCGCCATGGGGCAGGCGTTGCAGGCGGATTCGACCGACGTCTTCGTCAGTTGGCTGCCGCTCTACCACGACATGGGTTTGATCGGAGCCTGGATGGGCAGCCTCTACCATGCGGTTAAACTGGTGGTGATGTCGCCGCTGACCTTCCTGGCCCGGCCGGAAAAGTGGTTGTGGGCCATCCATCGCTACCAGGGCTCCATTTCCGCGGCGCCGAATTTCGCTTACGAACTTTGCCAGAAGAGGATTGCCGCGGAAGATATCGAAGGGCTTGATCTGTCATCCTGGCGGGTCGCGGCCAACGGCGCGGAGCCGGTCATCCCCGGAACCATGCGGGCGTTCGCCGAACGGTTTTCAGAGTTTGGCTTCACTTTCGCGGCCATGAAACCGGTGTATGGCCTAGCCGAATCCTCGGTTGGGCTGGCCTTTCCGCCGATGGGAAGGGAGCCGCCGATCGATCGGGTTGATCGGAACGCATTCACCAAAGGCGGAAACGCCGCGCCTGCAGACGACCACGACGACAACGCCCTGGAGTTCGTCGCTTGCGGTTGGCCTTTGCCGGGCCACGAATTCAGGGTGGTCGATGAGGCAGGGCGCGAACTGCCGGAACGCCGAGAAGGCCGCTTCCAGTTCCGCGGTCCATCGTCAACCACTGGATACTTCCGCAACCCTGAAGCGACCGCCAAACTGTTTGACGGCGATTGGCTCGATACCGGCGACTACGCTTACTTGTTGGGGGGAGACGTCTATCTCACGGGCCGGGCCAAGGACATCATCATCAAAGCCGGGCGCAACATCTATCCGCAGGAAATCGAACGCGCCGTCGGTGACGTCGAGGGCGTGCGTACGGGATGCGTCGCCGTGTTCGGCACCACGGATGAGCAAAGCGGCACCGAGCGGCTCGTCGTGATGGCGGAAACGCGTGAAACGGATCAGCAAAGCCGAATGGCAATCCGCCGCGAAGTCGAAGCCGCCGCAGGAGACATTCTCGGTATGCCGCCCGACGACGTGGCACTTGTCATGCCTCAAGCAGTGCTCAAGACCTCAAGCGGCAAGATTCGCCGCGACGCCAACCGCATCGCTTATGAAAGCGGTACGATAACGCCGCACCGCAGGGCAGTTTGGATGCAAATCGCCAGGCTTGGCGTCTCGTCGGTCATTCCAGAAATAAACCGGCTTCTGCGTTCCGTGGTGGAATATCTGTTCGCCGGTTGGTGGTGGCTAATGGTGGGGATTTGCGCAGCTCTTGTGTGGCCGCTGGTCTCTCTCGTTCCGGGCCACCGGTTCGGTCAAACCCTTGTACGACTGGGCGCGCGGTTCATCTTTGCCATGACGGCTACGAAGCCGAAAGTCCACGGTCTGGAAAACCTGCCGGAAGGCGCAAAGGTGATCGTCGCCAATCATTCTAGTTACATGGATCCCCTGGTTCTTTTTGCCGCACTCGATGGAGATTTGGCTTTTGCCGCCAAGGGCGAACTCAAAACGTCATGGCTGACCAATTCCTTCGTTGCCCATCTCGGATCCTTGTTCGTTGAGCGCTTCGATACCCAGCGCAGCGTTGAGGATTCCGCCCGCATGCTGGATGCCTTGAAATCCGGGCGGACCTTGGCGGTGTTCCCGGAAGGGACGTTCGGGCGGATGCCGGGACTGCTGCCGTTCCGCATGGGCGCGTTCATGGTGGCTGCCGAGGCGCGGACGCCGATGGTGCCCGTGGCGATAAAGGGAACCCGGTTTACCTTGCGGGAGGGTTCTTGGTTTCCCCGCCGGACGCGTCTCAGCCTTATCGTTTGTCCGGCCATCGAGCCCGACGGAGGCGACTGGTCGGCTGCGATAAGACTGAGGGATTCCGCCCGTCAGGCCATGCTGGATGCCGGTGGCGACCCGGATTTGGCCTTCGAGACGGGACAGGTCGAGGAGGTCCGCCGTAAACATCAGGATTGAATGTTGGGGGTTGGCTGTGCCGCCGGGAGTTCCAGATTTTTCGGGCGGCGATATTTGGAAGAGGATTTGGTATGTCTGTTTTTAACTCACCCGCATGGGATCGCCACGAGGGAGTCCACTTCTTTCAGGATCAGGTAGCGGGGCTCAGCGCTATTATCGCCATCCATTCAACCCAGCTCGGACCCGCCGCCGGTGGTTGCCGAATGTACCCCTACGCCGGCGATGACGACGCGCTGTTTGATGCGCTGCGGCTTGCCAAGGGCATGAGCTACAAAAACGCTCTGGCCAACGTCCCCTTGGGCGGCGGTAAATCGGTCATCATCGGCGATCCCGGCAAGGATAAGTCCGAAGCGTTGTTCCGGGCATTCGGACGCGCCGTGGACGGTTTCGGCGGCCGATATCACACCGGCGAGGACGTCGGCACTTCCGTGCGGGACATGGATTGGGCGGCCATGGAGAGCGACTACATCCACGGTACGTCGACCGAGGAATCCGGCGATCCCTCTCCGGCGACGGCAGTTGGCGTACTGGCGGGTATTAGAGCGGCGGTCAAACATAAACTGGGCCGGAGCGATCTCGAGGGCCTGGGTGTCGCCATCCAGGGTGTTGGACATGTTGGCGGTGAACTTGCGCGGTTGCTCCACGCGGAGGGCGCGCGGTTGATCGTCGCGGATGTTAACCAGGATGCGGTCGCGCGGTGTGTCGCCGAATACGATGCCGAAGCGGTGCCGGTGGACGAAATCATTCTGGCCGACGTGGAGGTGTTTGCACCGTGTGCCCTGGGCGCCGGGATCAACGACGAAACGATCCCCAGGTTTGAATGCGACATCATCGCCGGCTCAGCCAACAACGTTTTGCTGGAAGACCGCCACGGCGCAGGCCTGGCCGAGCGCGGGATCCTCTACGCACCCGACTACGTCATTAATGCCGGGGGTGTTATCTGGGTTGGCGATGCGATGGAAAACGGTTTCGATGAGGAACGGGCGACGGCCCGGTTGCTGGCCATCGGCGATACCCTGAGCGAGATATTCAGGCGTGCCGACGCCGGAAATCGGACGACCAACGAAGTGGCCGACGCAATGGCTCAGGAAATTCTCGCGAAATAGAGGACGGCCACCGGCCTGGTCCTATTGCGCCGGTGACGGGTTGGGCAGCGGCCAGGGCCAGGGGAACCCGCGCGGCCAGGTCCAAAACGATATTTCCAGCACGGGTTCTCCTTGCTCATCGCGTTCTACGGCCCTAGAGGCGTTGTGTGGTTGGATCCACCGCTTCGCCATATAGTCGTCCCGCAATTTCGGCACGATCCAGGTGGGCACGGCTTGCTCGAAAAAGGTGTCGGCCTCGATGCTGTCCAAATCTGTACTGCCGCATGCCGTCAACATGAAGCTAACGGCTAGGACCGGGAGCAGGCCGGACGGCGGGCGCTTCACGGCGGTTCTTTTCCACGGTAAGGGTGTGTCGGGCAGCATGATTTAGTGATACCGCGCCAGAGTAAGGCCGTCGAGACCGATTTCGGTCTGTCTACCTGAAATCAAGTCGGCCGTGATCCGTCCGGAGCCGCAAGCCATCGTCCAGCCCAGCGTTCCGTGGCCGGTATTGAGAAATAAGTTGTCAAAACCCGCCTTGCCCAGAATGGGCGGGCCGTCCGGCGTCACGGGCCTCAGACCCGTCCACAATTCGGCAGCCTGATGATCGCAGGAATCGGGGAAATAGGCCTTTGCGACTTCCGCTATGTTTCGGCATCTCATGTCGTTCAACCGCAAATCGAAACCGGCGATCTCGGCTGTGCCGGCCACCCGCACCCGATCGCCCAGGCGGCTCATGCCGATGCGCTTGTCCTCGTCAGCCAGCGAGAGGGAGGGGGCTGTGCCCGCGTCCGTTACCGGCAGCGTGACGGAGTAGCCCTTTATCGGATAGATCGGCAGCTTCAGTCCCAGAGTGCGGGCGAACTTGGGACTGTAGCTTCCCAGCGACAGAACATAGGCGTCGCCCTGCAGCACCTCGTCGTCACCCTCTATCCGAACACCGGTGATATTGCTACCGGTGCTCTCGATTGATGCAATCGACGTATCGAACCTGAATGTCACGCCTTGGCTTCGGCACATCTCCGCCAGTTTTTGCGTGAAAACGAAGGCGTCGCCGCTTTCGTCGACCGACGAATAGATGCCGCCGGCGATTTCGACGTTTGAGCGCTTTAGCGCGGGCTCCATGGCCAGGCAACCCGACGCCTCGACAATTTTCTGCGCCTCGCCCTCGGCAATCCGTTTCTCAGCCTCGGTCGCGGCGGCAGCGAAAGATTTTGCCGAACGGTACAGCGAGAGGAAACCATCGGTTCGCTGGTGATATTCGATGCCGGTTTCCGCGCGGAGCTCAATCAATTTATCCAGGCTGTAGTGGACCATCCGTTTAAGCCGTTCGCGCCCCTCGGCTTCCCTTGCGTCCGTACAATTCCGTAAGAATCTCCAGGCCCACGACCACAGTGCCGGATCGAGCTTGAAGCGCAAATAAACGGGGGCATCACTTCGCCCCAGCCAGCCCAAAGTCTGCCATGGCGTCTTCGCCGCCGCCCAGGGCGAGGCGTGCGTGATGGCGATAAGCCCGGCATTGGCGAAGCTGGTTTCCAGCCCGGCGCCGCTTTGGCGGTCGACAACGACCACGTCGTGACCGGCTTGCCTGAGATAATAGGCGGTGGAAACGCCAACCACGCCGCCGCCCAGTACGATTACTTTCACTCAATTGCCCTCCGTGGCGAGATGCAAGGCCGCTACCGCCCTTGCGCCTCCGGTATTCGCCGTGAACAATAGCGGGCCATAGCGGGAGGGAGCAACAAAGTGTCCGACGATATTGCCTACATGTCCGCCGGTGAGCTGACGATGCGCTTCAACAACAGATCGTTGTCGCCGGTTGAAGCCGTTGATGTGGTCTTGAAACGCATCGACCGCTTCGACGGCAAAATCAACGCTTTCTGTTTTGTTGATGAAAAAAGCGCGCGGGCCGAAGCCCGGAAATCCGAGGACCGCTGGATCCGGCGTGTGCCCATCGGATTGCTCGACGGCGTCCCGACCTCGATCAAGGACTTGAACTTGGCGCGGGGATGGCCGACGGGGCGGGGTTCGCTGACCAGCAAGGGCGACGACGTGGCGGAGGAAGATGCCCCAGCCGTCGCGCGATTGAGGGAAGCCGGGGCGAACCTGATCGGTAAGACCACGAGCCCGGAATTCGGTTGGAAGGGCGTGACCGACAGCCCGCTCACGGGCATCACCCGCAACCCCTGGAATCTCGACAAGACTCCGGGCGGCTCCAGCGGCGGGGCGTCAGCGGCCCTGGCGGCGGGCATGGGGGCGCTGGCGCAAGGCGGGGACGGCGGCGGTTCCATTCGCATTCCCTGCGGCTTCACCGGCATTCCCGGCTTGAAGCCGAGCTTTGGCCGGGTACCGGTTTACCCGCCCAGCCCGTTCGGCACGCTAAGTCATGTCGGTCCGATGGCGCGGACGGTTACCGACCTGGCACTCATGCTGACAGCGATGTCGAAGCCGGACCCCCGCGACTGGCAAGCGCTGCCATACCTCGACCGAGCCTGGCACGACGGCGTGAGCGAGAGCATCCGGGGCATGCGAGTGGCCTTCAGTCCCGACCTTGGCTACGCCGAAGTTGACGACGAAGTTGCCGAGGTCGTGTCCACGGCGGTGACGGCGTTCACGGAACTCGGCGCCAAAGTCGAAAAATGCGATCCGGGATTTACCAATCCGACGCCTGTCTTCCGGGTGATCTGGTGGGCCGGTGCGGCCTATCTGGTGAGCACGATGGCCGAAGAAAAGCGCGAGCTTTTGGAGCCGGCATTCCGCGAGCTCGCCGAGGAGGGAGCCGAGATTTCCATGTTCGAGTTGTCCGCGGCCAACGCGGCGCGCGCCAAACTCGGTCAGATCATGAACCTTTTTCATGAACAGTTCGACCTGCTGCTGACACCCACCCTTGCGGTACCGGCGTTCGATGCCGGTCAGCTTGCGCCCGACGGCGACGATGATCCCTTGCGCTGGCTCAGATGGACGCCGTTCAGCTATCCCTTCAACATGACGGGCCAGCCTGCGGCAACGGTCCCGTGCGGATTTACCGCGGAGGGCTTACCGGTGGGACTGCAAATCGTCGGCCCGAAGTTTCGTGACGACATGGTGTTGCGCGCGGCCCGGGCGTTCGAGCGGGTGCGGCCGCAAAATCTGCGCCCAAATCTGGAAAAATAGCTGTTCCCATGTTGCCGCCCGAAATCCTGAGTGTTGCCGAGATGTATGCCGCCGACAAGGCTGCCATGGCGGCAGGGATATCCGGCGAGGCGCTGATGGAAGCGGCCGGGGCAGGGGTCGCTCAAGCCGTCGCCTCGCGCTGGCCGGTGGGGCGTGTCACCATATTGTGCGGCCCGGGAAACAACGGCGGCGACGGTTTCGTCGCCGCACGCTATCTCGAAGAAGCGGGTTGGCAGGTCACGCTGGCCTTGCTCGGTGAACGCGGCGCGCTGAAAGGCGATGCCGCGGCCATGGCCGCCCGTTGGACCGGTGAGGTCACCGCGTTGTCGCCTGAGTCCGCCAGGGACGCCGATGTCGTTGTCGACGCCGTCTTCGGCGCCGGTCTGGCCCGACCGGTCGACACGGTTGTCGCCGCCACGCTGGAGGCGGTATCCGAAAGCGGCCATCCGGTCGTCGCCGTCGATGTCCCGAGCGGGCTCAATGGGGATACGGGTGAAGTGTCCGGTACAGCGCTACAGGCAACCGCGACCGTGACGTTCTTCCGCCGCAAAACAGGTCACCTGCTGTATCCGGGCCGCGCTTTGTGCGGTGAACTTGAACTGGTGGATATCGGCATCCCCACCAGTGTCTTACAGAACATCGATCCCGGAACGGCGGAGAACGGGCCCCAGCTGTGGCGGGAGCATTTTCCGGTCCGCGCCGAAGCGGGCCACAAGTATCAAGGCGGCCATGTCGTGGTTGCCAGCGGCGGGGCGGCGAGCTCGGGTGCGGCTCATCTCGGCGCCCTGGCAGCGTTGCGGGTCGGCGCAGGCTTGGTCACTGTCGCCTGCCCCAAGGACGCCGTGCCGATTCACGCCGCACGGACCAGCGCTATCATGACCGCAGTCTGCGATACTCCTGATGCATTCGCCGAATTTCTACCCAAACGCAGGCACAATGCGGTTCTGGTCGGACCGGGAAACGGCGTCACGCCCGCAACCCGGCAAAACGTGCTCGCCGCGCTGCAAAGCGATTTGGCCTGCACCCTGGACGCCGACGCGCTGACGGTTTTCGAGGCGAAGCCGGAAGACCTGTTCGAGGCGATATCGGGATCTTGCGTCCTAACCCCGCACGAGGGCGAATTCAGCCGATTGTTCGGCACCGCTGACGACGCCGGCGGCGGCAAATTGGTCCGCGCCCGCCACGCCGCCGAGGCCAGCGGAGCCGTCGTGTTGTTCAAGGGCGTCGATACGGTTGTGGCCGCGCCGGACGGCCGCGCGGCGATCAATACCAATGCACCGCCGTCGCTCGCCACCGCCGGATCGGGTGACGTGTTGGCCGGCTTAGTCGCCGGATTGACGGCGCGGGGCATGCCGCCGTTCGAAGCCTCCTGCGCTGCGGTCTGGCTGCATGGCGAGATGGGGCGGCAGTTGGGTCCCGGTCTGATCGCGGACGACCTGCCCGAGGTTCTTCCCACGGTGCTGGCCGCCTTGACCTAGCCGTTTCTGCCATTTTTCCGAGGCAGGAATAGTGCCTTCCGATCGCTCCTATTCGAAAGCTCGTCCCATGATAAACATGCGTGTTCTTGGCCGCTGGCCCGGCGGCGGGCCAAAGAAGTTGTCTTCCTGATTAGTCGAGCTTATATAATTTCAATCGGTATGGCGGCGGAAGTAGGGAGTTCGCCGTTTGAGCCATGTGTTTGGGCTGGCGGCAAACGTGTCGAAATTCGACAGAATTTTGCCTCCCGGGGGGACGGGTAAGACAGCGCACAACGCAATTTGGGGACGATGACCCGGTGGTACCGAGACGGGCATCGCGTTGGGATGGTTGGTGCTGTGATGGACAGTGGCGAAAACGTTGTTGCGCTGGGTCTCAGGCGTTCCGCGAAGACTTCAAAGCGTCGGAGCGCGGCCTATGAGCGGTTGGAGAAAGCCGTTTCCAACATGGAGGCCGAACTGAAAATTCAACAATCGGGCATGGAAGTTTTTTGCAACAACCTCGAACAATTGAAGGTCGAGGTCAGCGAAATGCGGAAAACCTTCATCCGGTTCCAGGATAATATCGGTAAAACAAAACTTGGATCGCTCCGGCGCAGTTCAAACAGACTTCATCAGATTGCGGACGGTTGGTTAAGCCGCTCTCAATAATAAAATCTCTAACTTGATCACCCAAGCGTCGTGTGTAACCGGCACTACCCGGCCCATGCTGGATTAATATTTTGCTTGAATACCAAACAAGCGTTTGTTTTAATACCGCATGGCTGTCGGAACCAAACAACGCACTGCCGGGAAGAAAGCCGCGACGGGCAAACGGGGAAGCCGCGGGCCGCGGCAGGACAATCGCCGGGAATCTCTCCTGGACGCCGCGGCGAAGCAATTCAGCAGCCGGGGCTTTCATGCCGTGACCATGCGGGAGATCGCGGCCGGCGCCGGTATGCTCGCCGGGTCGGTTTACTATCACTTTCCCTCCAAGGACGACCTTCTCATCGCCGTATATGAAGAAGGGGTGCGGCGCCTGTCCGAACAGGTCGATGCCGCCGCCGCCGACGTGGCCGATCCCTGGGACAGGTTGGAAGCGGCCTGCCGAGCGCACACCAACCTGCTGCTGGACCACAGTGACTATGCCCAGGTGATATTACGCGTTTTTCCCGACGACGTGCCGCCCGGTCTGGAACGTTTGAAGACCCTGCGGGACGGTTACGAAGAGCGCTTCCGGGTCATGATTGAAACGCTGCCGTTGCCGCCAGACACCAACCGGACCGCACTTCTGTTCACCTTGTTGGGCGCTCTCAACTGGGCCAAGAGCTGGTATCGGCCCGGCGGCATGAAGCCCAACCAGATCACGCACGAAGTCATGGAAATCCTGAAGCGTCAGCTGAGTGAAAAGGACGAAGATCAATGACCGAGCAAAATGAACTCCAGCGCCCGGCCAAGGTGCTGGTTACCAAGATCGGCATGGACGGTCACGACCGGGGGAGCCGCGTCATCGCCGCCGCCCTGCGCGACGCCGGGGTGGAGGTCGTCTACACCGGACCCTGGCAGGAAATTCCCGTCGTCGCCAAACTGGCCATGGAGGAGGACGTCGATGTCATCGGCATCAGTTCGCTGGCCACCGATCACCTTTTGGTGCCCAAGCTCATGTCGAAAATCGACGAAGAGGGACTGGGCCATATCCGCGTTGTCGTTGGCGGCATCGTGCCCGACGACGAAGAAAAAGAGCTGATGGAATCAGGCGTGGCGCGGGTGTTCCACCCGGGCTCCGATGTCGCTGACATCGTCGACAGCATAAAATCGCTGGCGGCCGACGCACAAAGCGATCCCAAGCGGCTCGACTGACGGACGACACAAATATCTAGGAGACCGATAAATGGCTGACACGGCTCAAATGGCGCTTCCGGGTTTCGACGACTGGCGGGAGGCTTATGCCCGACAACTTCCCGACGGCAAGGAAGTCCGCAACCGATCCGGCATCGAGATCCAGCCGCTTTATTCGCCCAACGACTGGAGCAACGAAGGCTACGAAAGCAAGCTGGGCTTTCCCGGCCAGGCGCCCTATACCCGCGGCATCTATCCGACCATGCACCGCGGGCGGGCTTGGACCCAGCGCCAGCTGATCGGCCTGGGCATTCCCGAGGACTACAACGAGCGGCTCCGCGACATCTTGGAGGCCGGCGCCACGGCGCTCAGCCTGATCCCCTGCACAACCATCTTCCGGGGCGTCGACGCCGATACCGTCGATCCCCTGTTGCTGGGCAATTGCGGCACACTGGTCAATACGGTCGAGGACATGGAAATCGCCCTCGACGGCATTCCCATCGGCGACATTTCGACGGCGCTCAACGATCCCTTGCCCTTCACCATGCTGGCCCAGGTGCTGGCGGTGGCGGAGCGGCGGCAGATCCCCTGGACCAAGATCTCGGGCACCGCCAACCAGAGCGACTACATTTCCCATTTCGTCGCCAACCACATGTTCTTCCGCCTGGCGCTGCCGGGCTCGCGCCGTGTCCTGCTCGACCACATCGCCTTTGCCCGCGAATGCATCCCGAGTTGGAATCCGGTGTCGGTGGTCGGCCAACACATGCAGCAGGCCGGTGCCACGCCGGCGGAAGCCATGGCCTACACCCTCAGTACCGCCATTCAGTACGCCGAGGACTGCCGTGACCGCGGCATGGACATGGACGACGTGCTGACCCGCTTCACCTTCTTCTTCGACATTTCGATCAGTTTTTTCGAGGAAATCGCCAAGTTCCGGGCGGGGCGGCGCATTTGGGGCCGCATCGTGCGCGACCGCTTCGGCGTCGACAATCCCAAGGCCCAGCGCTTCAAGTTCCATGGCCAGACTTCGGGCGTCGATCTGACCCGCCAGCAGCCCCTGAACAACATCTCCCGCGTAACCGCCCAGGCCATCGCCGGCATCTTCGGCGGCCTGCAGTCGCTGCATACCGATTCCTTCGACGAGGTCCTGGGCACGCCGACGGAGGAAGCGGCGCGTATCGCGGTCTCGAGCCAGAACATCCTGCGCGAGGAGGCGCACCTTACCGACGTCGCCGATCCCCTTGGCGGCAGCTATTACATCGAGCGCCTGACCGACCAGATGGAAGAGGAAATCGTTGCCGTCATCGAGGCCATCGACGATCTCGGCGGCATGTACAAGGCTGTGGAAAGCGGCTGGGTGCAGAACAAGATCGGCGATTCGGCGAACGCCTTCCAGGACAAGGTGGCGGCCGGCGAGGAAAAGATCGTCGGTGTCAACGCCTACCAGGTCGAGCAGGAAACCGAGCTTCCCGTGCAACCGCTGCCGCGTCCCGAGAAGGCCGATATCGACGCTTATCTCGAACGCTTGGCGGACTATAAGAAGCGTCGCGACAACGAGGCCGTCACCCGCGCCCTGGGAGATTTGGCCGAGGCAGCCAACAGCAACGACGCCAATGTCTACGCCAAGGTCGTCGATGCGGCGCGGGCCGGCGCCACGCAAGGCGAGAGCATCAAGGTCCTGCGCGACGAACTCGGCTTCGGCCAGCCGCTTGTGGTGGCATGACGGACAACGGTTCAGACCGGCTGGGACGTCTTGTCGACAACCTGAAACAGGGCAAGCCGACGGCATTGTCGCGGGCCATCACGCTGGTGGAAAACGAAACGCCCGAAGCGGCTGCGTTGCAGGCCGCCGTGCGGGGCGAGACCGGCCGGGCCATGACCATCGGTATCACCGGGCCGCCGGGCGCCGGCAAGTCGACGCTGGTCAACGCCTTCATCGGGGAGTTGCGCCGGCGCGACAAGACCGTGGGCGTGATCGCCGTCGATCCTTCCAGCCCGCTGAGCGGCGGCGCCATTCTCGGCGACCGTATCCGCATGGCGGAGCATTCCGGCGACAGCGGCGTATTCATCCGCTCGCTCGCTTCCCGCGGCCACCTCGGCGGCCTGACGCGGACGGCTGGGCGGATCGTCGACGTGATGGACGTCGCTGGCCTCGACGTTGTCTTGATCGAAACCGTCGGCGCCGGCCAGTCGGAAGTCGAGGTGGCCGACGTTGCCGGTACCAAACTGGTGGTCAGCGCGCCCGGCCTCGGTGACGATGTCCAGGCGATCAAGGCCGGCATTCTCGAAATCGCCGATGTCCTCGTGGTCAACAAGTTCGACCTGCCTATGGCGGAACAGACCAGGAAGGCGCTGAAAGCAATGTTGCATCTGCGCAAGGCAGATGCCGCCCACGTCGAGGTGATCGGCACGGTTGCGACGACCGGGGAGGGCATCGGAGAACTTACCGATGCCGTCGAGGCCCACGACACGGCGCTGCGCGAGGACGGCGGTAAGGTGGACATAACGCCCCGCATACTGCGCAACCTGACGGAAACGGTCGGGCAGGTCGCCCAGGAACGCTTTCGGGCGTTGAACGGTGGGCAGGTCGACGGCATCGTCGAAAGCGTCAAGAAGGGCGAAGTCGATTACACCACAGCGGCAAACCAAATATTGGATCAGGGACTAAATCGATGACGGACATCATACTGGCGGGCGGCAAGCGGACACCGTTCGGCGATTTCGGCAAATCCCTCAAGGATATCGAAGGCGACAAGCTCGCCGCCCACGCCGCAACGGCCTGCCTCGCCGATATCGATCTCGAGGCGGAGAAGGTTGATCATCTGGTCTGCGGCAATACGTTGCCGGTTGACCAGGGCGGGCTGTTCAGCGGCCGGGTCATCGCGCTCAATATCGGCATGGCGGTGGAAAGCCAGGCCCTTAACGTCTCGCGGGCTTGCGGTTCCGGCACCCAGGCCATCATCTCCGCGGCCGAGCAGATCCTCTCCGGGCACAGCAGCTTGGCTCTGGCCGGCGGCTACGAAAATTATTCCCGCGCCCCCTATGTCATGACCGAGGCTCGCTGGGGAGCCAAGCGGGGACCGCAAGCCGCCATCGACATGCTGGACTACGCCTACCGCGATCCCTTCAATCTGGAACTGATGGGGGAAACGGCGGAGAATCTGACGGATGATTTCCAGTACCGCCGCGATGACATGGATGAGTGGGCGCTGATGAGCCAGCAGCGCGCCGGCGCGGCCATCGCCTCGGGCTTTCTGGGAAAACAGGTCGAACCCATCGAGGTGCCGGAAGGGCGGGGGGCGCGTCTGATGGTGCACGATGAATACCCGCGCCCGGACATTACGCTTGAGAAATTGGCGAAACTGAAGCCGGCTTTCCGCGAAGGCGGCCAGGTGAGCGCCGGCAACTCCAGCGGCATCACGGACGGTGCGGCCTTCGTCCTCGTCGGCGACCGCGAGGCCGCCGAGGCGCAAGGCGTCGAACCCGAAGCGCGCATCGTCGATTGGGCGGTGGTCGGCGTTCCGCCGCGCATCATGGGTGTCGGACCGGTCCCGGCCATCGAAAAGCTCCTGGAACGCACGGAGTTGAAAGTCGGGGACATTGACTACTTCGAGATCAACGAAGCCTTCGCCGTGGTCAATCTGCACGCCGAGAAGCAACTCGGTATTCCGCGCGACGCGACGAACCTCTACGGCGGCGGCATCTCCATCGGCCACCCGCCGGGCGCCACCGGCGTGCGTATGACAATGACCGCAATGCATCACTGGCCGATACCGGCGGCCGTTATGCAATCGTCAGCATGTGCCTGGGCGCCGGTCAGGGTATGGCCGTTCTGATTGAGAATTTGCGGCGCTGACTAGATCGTGATGGGCCGATAGTTCCACCTGTAATCAAATTGAGATGATATAAAAATCAATTTCAAGTATAAATTGGTGATAGCCGCACAGGAGGCGTCACCGGATGGCTTCGATCACGCACCGCGAAAGGGTTCTCGCCGCCCTAAACCATGAAGTAACGGACCGCGTTCCCATCGATTTCGGCGGCACGCAGGTCAGCACCATTTTCCATACCGCTTACGATGCTCTCAAGCAGCGGCTCGGTATGACCCATCCCACCCGATTGTTCTCAGATATCCGCCGCATCGCCATGCCGGACGACGAAATGCTGGAGCGTTTTGACGTCGACACGCGGTTCATTTCGACCGGCGGTACCTATATCGCCAAACATCGAATTGATGACTCGACGGTCATCGACGAGTGGGGGATCACCTGGAAGCGGGCGGAAGACGGTAATCCCATGGCCGTCGACGGCCCGTTTCCCAAGCCCGACATCGCCGCATTGGACGACTTCGACTGGCCCAACCCGGAAGACGACATCTTCATCGATGGGTTAAGGGCGGAAGCCGATCGGTTGAGGCAAACGGATTGCGCCATCATCCTCAATATCGGCACCGGCTTCGGCACCCACGGGCAGATCATGCGGGGCACCGCGGAATGGCTGAAGGACCTTTATAAGAACCGCGCCTTCGTGACCCGGCTGATCGACGAGATCAACGGCCGCTGGATCCGCATCGTCGAACGGGCGCTCGACGAGTTGGGCGACCGCGTCGACATCGTGTTCTGGGGTGACGATCTGGCGACCCAGGCCGGCCCGATGTTCAGCCCCGACATCTATCGCGAACTGATGAAGCCGAAGCAGGCCGCCCTGGTGGAAGCCATCAAGGGCAAGGGCGACTACAAGGTGCTTTATCATTGCTGCGGCTCGGCGACGGCGTTCGTCGAGGATCTGATCGACATCGGCGTCGACGCTCTCAATCCGGTCCAAGTTGCCGCCGCCGACATGGAGCCCGCCATGCTCAAGGAACGCTTCGGCGGCCGCATGGCTTTCTGGGGCGGCATCGACACCCAGCACGTGCTACCCCAGGGAACGCCGGACGAGGTCCGCGCGGAAGTCCGCCGCGTGATCGACAGCCTGGGGCGGGGCGGCGGTTACGTGCTCAACAGCGTGCACAACATCCAGCCCGACGTACCGGCCGAAAACGTCATCGCCATGTTTGACGAGGCGAGATCCTACCGCCCGGCCTGGCACTAGAAAGCTTCATTAACCCAAGCGCTTGGCGCTACACTCGATGCCGGTTTTGTGCGGGGAGGGTAGTCGGGTCATGCCGGATTGGAATGTTCTGCTCGTCACGTTCGATCAGTGGCGAGGCGACTGTTTGTCGGCGGCGGGCCATCCCGTCCTGCGGACGCCGCATCTTGATGTTCTGGCCGCGGAGGGCGTTTTGTTTCGCCGCCATTTCGCCCAGGCCGTTCCCTGCGGCCCGTCGCGCGCCAGCCTGTGGACCGGCATGTACCTGCAGAACCATCGCTCCGGCACAAACGGCACGCCGCTCGATGCCCGCTTCTCCAATTTGGCGCTCGAGGTTCGTAAACTCGGTTATACCCCGGCGCTCTTCGGTTATACCGACACCAGCCGCGATCCGCGCTATCTCGAAGACGACGATCCCTTGCTGGAAAACTTCGAACAAGCCCTGCCGGGTATGGAAGCTGAACTTCCGATGGGCACGGACATCGGTTTATGGCTCGATGATCTTCGAGCCAAGGGCTATGTCGTGCCCGAGCGCCAGTTCGATATCTTTCTTCACCGCAACGACCGCGCCGATGCCGCCGGACGGGCCTTCTCCTATGCCCCGCCGGTTTACCGAGCCGAAGACAGCGACAGCCGGTTTCTAACCGATCAGGTGCAGGACTACATCGATGGACATCGGGGAGAAGGGTGGTTTATCCATGCCAGTTATTTGCGGCCGCATCCGCCGTTCGTCGTGGCTGAGCCTTATCATAACCGCTACAAACCCGGCGATGTGCCGCCGCCTGTGCGGGCGGCATCGGTAGCGGCGGAGCAGGCGGCCCATCCCTACCTGGCCTATCAGATCGACAACAACACGCCGCATAAGTGGTGCGAGGGCATCTCAAAGCGGCCCTCGGATATGACAGACGCCGAGATCGCCCAGCTGCGGGCCACCTACTACGGCATGATCAATGAAGTCGAGGACAACTTCGCGCGCCTTGTCGGGCATCTGAAAGCAACAGGCCAATATGACCGTACTCTCATCATCGTCACCAGCGATCACGGCGAGTACATGGGCGATCATTATCTGCTCGGCAAGTCGGGCTGGTTCGATTGCGCCTACCACATCCCCCTGATCGTTCGGGATCCGCGGACGCAGGCCGACGCCGGCCGGGGCAGGGCAGTCGATGCCTTCAGCGAAAATATCGACCTTATGCCAACGGTTTTGAAATGGCTCTCGGCGGATATTCCCCGACAGTGTGACGGCCGCAGCCTACTGCCCTGGCTGCACGGCGAAACGCCAGCGGATTGGCGGCGGGAGACCTATTTCGAATTCGATTTCCGTGACGTCGGATTTCCGTTTTCCGAGAACTCCTTGGGACTGCGGCCGGACGAATGCGGCATCAGCGTGCTGCGGGGCGAGCGCTACAAGTACGTCCATTTCACCAGTCTGCCGCCCTTGTTGTTCGATTTGGAAACCGATCCCGATGAACTGCGCAACTGCATCGATGACCCGGCTTATGCGAGTGTGGCCCTGGCGTTCGCCCAGAAAATGCTGTCGTGCCGCATGAGCAACGACGAACGCGTGCTGACCAACACGGTCGTTGACCGAGGGGGTCATGAATTTCCCGACGAACGCCGAGGATTTCGGTCCGAATTGTTCGACCCCCGCTAAGGGCATTTCAATCAGTTGGGCGAACCTTTGAAGGCTTCCGTGTGTAGTGTCACGGCCCCTTAGCGGGCGGCTGGTTTTTGCGGCTGCAAGTAGGTATTATTATCAAGTAGTTCGTGGTTCTGCCTATTGAAGAAGGGGCTTGGTAGAAACATTCGAGCGTGATTTCCCAGTATCGGCACAATGAGCGGCAGCGTGGTTCTGACCGCAGGGCGCTGTCGTCGAACGAAGGGATATCGGCATGCAAACCCTATACGGATTGGCCACCGCTTCCGCCGCCTTGTTACTTCTGGCGTCCTGCCAGACGGGAAAGCCCTCCATGTCGCTTGAGGAGGCCAAACAGGTTACGGCGGACCTGAGCGTTGATTTCACGCCGCCGCCAAAGACCATAGAGGATCTGCTCGAAAGGCTGCCGGAAAAGGACAGGACGGTGGATTGCGCCTACTCCTCGCCGATGAGCGATGAGGAATTCCGCAAAACGATGGCTTCGTTGCCCCCACCGGTGCAGGGGCGGTCCGGCCGGGTGGGATTCGCCGAACAGCGGGCATACCGGTCATTCGAACTGGGCAAGTATGCGGACGCCGTGAAATACATGAAGGCGGAGCTTCAAGCGATAACAGGAAACCTGCGCGGCTATCGGGTCTCCAGGACCGCCATGTATGCATCGTTGCTGGCCTACGCCGGCGAATTCGACAAAGCTGCGGCGGCTGCTTCGGCGTCCGAAGATCTTATGCCAGCCACCAGGCCGACCCGGTGGCGGCAAACTTCGTTTGACGCCAACAGCTATCTCTTGAATGAAGCATTGGCAGCCGTTGCGCAATCCAGGGGGCGTCTGACGGAATCCGAGGCCTTTTACCGCCGTTCCCTGGACTTCAATGCCAAGGTCAGTTCGCAAAAATATCAAAAGTGGGGATATTTCACCCGCATTGAACTGGCGGGCAACCTGGCGCGCCAAGGGCGGCTGCTCGAGGCTGAAAACATCCTGCGGGAAGTCATACAGTCCCAACCTATTTATGAACCGGTTAGCGCCAAAGCGCTCGGCCGTTTGAGCGGGGTTCTTTACGAACAGGTTGACTACGACGATGCCGAAGCATTAGCCCGAGCCACCGTTCGCGTTTACAGGATTATC
>CAYOAD010000059.1:0-18411 GCA_964401845.1 uncultured Rhodospirillaceae bacterium
CTGCAATACAAACGTTACAAGCGCTACGACATGACGATCACCGGCGAAACCGCCTGTTCAGACTCCTGGGGCCGGGCCTTGGCGACGGGCGAGACGTCGATTTCCATTCCCTGTTATGCGGAGCGCCGTTACGGCGGCGTGGCCGACGATGAAATGCTGTTGGCCATGCCGCCCGACGAATTCGCCCGCGGTATCGAAGGGCTGCGGGGCCTGGGCAAAGTGGGTTTGCGCTATCCCATCCCGCCTTACGGGACGCAAATGGACCCTTCCCACGGCATGTCCGCGAGTTATCCGGGTAAGTAACATTGGGAGAGGTGAAAATGACGCTGACCAACGCCGAGGTCGAGCAATTCAACGAAGCCGGTTACGTCTCTCCCGTCGACGTGCTGGATGAGGTTGAAGCCGGTGTCCTGCGGGCCCGGCTCGAAGCTGTCGAGGCTGGGCAGGGCGGTTCACTCGAGCCATCGCAGCGGGCCAAGTCTTTCCTGCTTTTCAAGTGGCTGGACGATTTGATTCGGGATGACCGGGTGCTGGATCCCGTCGAGCAACTGATCGGCCCCAACATTCTCTGCTGGAATACCATCTTCTGGATCAAGGAGGCGGGCGCCAAAAGCTTCATTTCGTGGCATCAGGATACACGATATTGGGGCCTCTCGAGCGATCGGGTCGTTACGGCCTGGCTGGCGTTGTCACCGGCGACTATTGAGGCCGGCTGCATGCGGGTGATGCCGGGCACGCACGTCGGCGACGTCCTGCCCCACGAGGACCGCTACCACGAAGACAACATGCTGACGCGCGGACAGGAGATCACGGCGGGCGTGGACGACAGCGCCGCCGCCTACATGCCGCTGCAGCCGGGCCAGATGTCGCTGCACAACTACCGTCTGGCGCATGCTTCCGGACCCAACAATTCCGACGACCGGCGCATCGGGGTTTCCATGCACTTCATGCCGACGGAAACCCGGCAGGTGGTCGGCGACTGGGATTGCGCGGCCCTGGTGCGCGGGGTTGACCAATACCGCAATTTCGAGGCCACGCCGAGGCCGTCCCGCGATTTCGACTCGGCTGCGACGGCTTTCCACGACAAAGCGGCCGAAGCCATGCGCCTTGTGTTGTTCGAGGGTGCGGCGGAGAAACCGCAAAAACTCTAGCCTACCCGGCTCTCTAGAAATTTGACTTAAATGCCAATTACTTAGGCCTTGCACAGACCTGATCTCATCCCCATATGCCGGTCACGCAATCGTTCAGATTGTCCTCGACAAAGGCAAACCGCCGGAAACGGCGGGACGCAAAGCTTCGTACCTAAGGCTCACAGAGCTACGGCGGACGGGCTACCGAAAGGAAAGAACCGATGCTCTCCCTCAACACCAACGCAGTGGCCCACGCCGGCATTCGCGGTTTGACCGAGACTACGCGCGCCCTCGGCAAAACCGGCGTCAAGATTTCCACTGGACACAAGGTCAACGCCCCTCAGGACGATGCTGCCACGCTAGCCATCGCGCAGCGGCTTTTGGGCGATATCGGCGCGGCAACATCGGTAAAAATCGGTCTCGATTCGGCCCAGGCTACCATCGCTGTCGCCGCCGTCGGTGCCGCCAACATCTCCGACCTCCTGGTGGACCTGAAATCCATCGCGGTTCAGGCGAGCCAGGAAAATCTCGACGCTGAATCCCGTCAGGCCCTGAACAGCGAATTCAACGCGCTGCGCGACCAGATCGGTACCGTCATCTCATCCTCCGAATTCAACGGCGCCAACCTGATTGAACCGGGCGCGGGTGACCTCAACGTGCTGAAGGATGCCGACGGCGGCCGCATAAACGTCTCGGCGCAGGATTTCAGCGCCGCCGGCTTAGGCATCGACACCGCGGCACTGGATACCGCAGCCAATGCCCAATCGGCATTAAGCGCTATCGAGACCGCATTGAGCCAGGCGACCGCTCAGCAGGCGGATCTTGGATCTTCGGCCAGGCGGATCGAAAACCAACAGGACTTTACCGTGCAGTTGCGCGACATCCAAAAAGAGGGTGTCGGCAATTTGATCGATGCCGATCTCGGCACCGTTAGCGCCGCGTTGCAGGCGGGGCGCGTTAAGCAGCAATTGGGGATGCAGGCCCTTTCCATTGCGAACTCGAGCCCAAAGCACATTCTCAGCCTGTTCCAGGGCTGAATTAGAATTGCTTGCAAATGAAGGCGATATGCCATGCAAATCGACAAAGAATTTGTACCGAGTACGAGCCCGCGTATTACCAAGGCGCCCGAAAAAATGACCGAGGAGGAGTGGCTTGCGCACGTCAAGCCGGGCCGCTACGAAACGCCATTTTGGCAATTTGTCGCGATTCTCGGCTGGGCGGCCGCCGCGGTCCTCGCCATTCTTATCATGCTGGATCGGCCGATCTTCTGAATAATCTTCAAGCGGGGGAGGGAAGCGGTCGGTCGAGGGGGACCGAGCCGCTTCCCGGCGCCTGGCCAGGTAATACTGCCGCCTAGTTCCCGATGGCGTAGATGGCGCGGGCGATTTCGCCTTCGAGGGGGAAGGACAGCATGCCCATGACTTCGTAGCCCAGCATCCAGGGCACGAGGTAAAAGCGGATCATGAAGAAGAACCAGGCCACGAACAGCGGCACGATGGGGGCGACGAGAAAACTCGGGGTTATGAATTCGAAAGCGTCGATAATGGGATCGGTGACGCGGACGAAAAATCGCATAAAGAAAAAGCTCGAGTTGATTGGCAGGAACAACGACATGCCGGCGCGGCCGATCAGCGTCCACATCACCATGCCCAGTACGTAATCGATTACGATGACCCAGATCGGGAAGGCGTCCAACAATACTCTGCTCCGGTTAATTCGTAGGCGGCGAGTCTAGTGCAAAAAAATGGGGCGGAACAGGGTTCCGCCCCAGTTGTTACTTGCTTGTACGGTTCGACTAGTGCGTGGCGGAGAGCACCGTGGCGCCCTTCGGAATACGCATGTTGTCGACCATCGCCTGGGTCTCGGCATCAGGCTCCGGTGTCATCTTGGTGACGATGATCATTGCGATCAGACTTACCGGCATGCCGATAATACCGAAGCGCAGGTGATCGATACCCCACCACATGTCACCGCCCAGGAAGCGGATATGGACCAGGTACAAGGTACCCGCCACGAAACCCGCAACCATGCCAGCGATCGCGCCTTGGGTGTTTGCCCGTTTCCACCAGATGCCGAGCACCAGTGGGAAGAACAAACCCGAGCAGGCGAAATCAAACGCCCATGCCACAGCACCTAGGATGCTCGTCAACTTCAGACTAGCGACGAACGCACCGGCGCCACCGATAGCCACCAGCAGGATGCGGGCGACAATCAGACGCTTTTTGGTGTCGGCTGTCGGATCGATCATCTTGTAGTAAAGATCGTGCGACAGAGCGTTGGCGATGGCCAGCAGCAGACCGTCGGCAGTCGACATGGCGGCTGCCATGCCACCGGCGGCGACCAAACCCGAGATCACGAACGGCAGACCGGCAATTTCCGGCGTTGCCAGCACGACAATATCGCCGCGCATGAAGAATTCGTTGATCTGGAGTAGTCCGTCACCGTTACTGTCGACAATCTTCAGGAACCCGACGTTACTCCACTTCTGAATCCAGTCGAGTGACGAGACGTCCGAGAAGGCTTTGCCGATGATACCGGTTGCCAAGTTCGGATCCAGCACCTGCAACTTGGTGAACGTTGCCAGCGCGGGCGCCGTGAAGTACAGCAGGAAGATGAACAGCAGCGACCATGCCACCGACTGACGCGCGGCCTTCACCGAAGGCGTGGTGAAATAACGCATCAGAATGTGCGGCAGGGACGCCGTACCGGCCATCATGCAAGCCACTAGAGTGACAAACTTCCAACTCGCCATGGCGGTATCTCCCGCCGCGGCGTGTGGAACGGTTAGCGCGCGCAGGCCGGCGAAGGCCTCCGTGGGCTTCAGTTCACCAACCCTGTGCAATACCTCAAGCTCACCCAAACGGGCCACCGCATCGCCATAGGCGAACTGCGGAATGAGGCCGAAGCCCTGCTTGTTGGACATCCAGAACACCGGAATCAGGTAAGCGATGATCAGCACGATGTACTGCGCCACCTGGGTCCAGGTCACGGCCCGCATTCCACCCAGCATCGAGCAGAGCAGGATGCCGAGAAGGCCGAACCAGACGCCAACCTCAAACGGAATTTGCAAGGCACGGGACGCGATGGTTCCGGTGGCGTTGATCTGCGCCGTCACGTATGTGAAGGACGCGACCACCAGGACGATCACGGCACAAAGGCGGGCCAGGTTGCCGCCGTAACGCGTGCCGATGTAATCGGGCACGGTATAGCAACCGAACTTCCGCAAATACGGCGCCATCAAAGATGCGACGAGCACATAGCCGCCGGTCCAACCGACCACGAAGGCCAGATAGCCGTGTCCGCCGAAATAGATGCCGCCTGCCATGGCAACGAAAGACGCCCCCGACATCCAGTCGGCGGCTGTGGCCATGCCATTGAAAACGGCGGGTACTTGACGTCCCGCCACATAGTAGGCTTCGACTTGCATTGTCCGCGACAACCAGCCGATGCCGGCATAGATGAAGACGGTAAACGCAACAAACAGAATGCCGATGGCTTCAGCGCTTAGACCTACTTGCTCCAAGATCGCCATCAACAGGATAAACACGATGAAACCACCGGTGTACATCCCGTAAATCTTGGGTAGGTTGTCAATAAATGTGTTCTTCACAGAACCTCTCCCATTTTTCCCAATTTGCCGGGTTTTACTCGTCTTCGTCTTCGGCAACGCCGAATTCATTGTCGATGGCGTCCTGGCGCCTAGCGAGCCAGAAAATCAGGACAACAAAGACGACGAGAGATCCTTGGGCTGCCATATAGAACCCCAGTGGAAATCCAAGGAAGGAGATTGAGTTGAGTGAGTCGGCGAACCAGTGCACGACAAAGGAAAAGATGAACCAGATGACAAGAACCGTAATTGTTAGGCTCTTTGTCTTGGACCAATGTGCTTCAAGCACATTAGGGTCGGTTTCAGCCATTATGAAGCCCCCTTTGAGGTTATGACCAAACGACCGCGAAAACACTACATGTTGTGCCCCCGCAATCGACTCAATCCACCTATCGAGCCGTCATTTCCCTGTACTTTTTTTGTCGGCGATCTTTAACTGCCGCCGTTGGTTATGATTCGTTTTTGGCTCGACAAGCGAATATTCTCTTCTACAAGCACGCGGATACTACTCAAATTTGAAAGCAGAATCTATGCTTCGTTCGCTTCCCCTGGAATTACTAAAATTTAAGAATTCGTTAAAAGAAGTCGCATTTTACGTTTTTCTGGCTCTGAAAGCGTTGCGGTTTTGGCGTCGCGAACCCCCCGTGACCACGCCGGAAGAGTTGGCCCGTTACGCTGACACGAGATCGAAGTTCGTCGCCCAGACAACGCTTTTCGGCTACCTCAAAACCCGGTCGGGCACGTTATACCGGTCATTGTTCGAGGACGAGAAGTTTGCCAATTCCATCAATATCGCCAAATGGGAGATCTATCTGACCTGCCTTTGCGACTTCGCTATATATGCCGCAGCGCGCGTGGGCAATACGGCCTCGGCCAGCGACGACGAGTTCCAAGGGCTTGCCCGCTATCTGGTAACAACGGTTCTGGCGGCGGAGGAAATTCCGGCCGAGCGGCCCGACGGCTTTGACGATGTCCGTGAAGCATTCGAGGTTCGGGTCAAGAGCGTCATCTGGCGCGATACCAGCGAGAGCGACGATTTCTTCGCGGACAGCCGGAAGGCGCTGGTCAAATGGGCGCCGATCGCCGACGAGCTCAAGGATTTGGATACCGAGATCGTCGAGAATTCGATGTTTTTCAAATGGAAGCAGGTCCGGGGCCAGTTCACCGAACTGCTCGTGGCCGAGGCGGTGCTCGAGGCGTGGCGGACGCGACAAAGTGACACGCTGCCGGACACCGAGGAACTTGAGATAATTCCGGAAAGCTCCCGTACGCCGCAGGAATCATAAGAAATGGAGCGGGGAACCAGTCTCTATGACGACCGCTACGGAAATATTCTTCAAACGCGTTGACGAACACGCCGACGGATCACCGGCGGAGGTAACGGGCGGGACCACGCTGCGGGAAATCGTCGGCCTCATGGCGACCGGCAAGTTTACGGCGGTCGTCGTTGTGGATGGAGACCGGCGCCCGGTCGGCATCATCACCGAACAGGATATCGTCCGCCGCGTCGCCTTCAACGCCGATCCCGAGCAGTCTGCGCCCGACATCATGACAGCGCCCGTCCACACGATCGGAGCCCGGGAACGTCTTTTTATCGCCATCGCCCGCATGCGCAGGCTCGGGCACCGGCATTTGCCCGTGGTCGACGGCCATGGCCGCCTCAGCGGTATCCTCGATCTGCATGACACGATGGTTCATGCCGCCGGCAGCTTGATTGACGAAATCGAGGAACTGACGCAGGACGATACCATCGACGGCCTGACCGAGATCAAGGCGGCGCAGGTTGATGTCGCCGATCAAATGCTGAGGGACGGCGTCTCGGCCAGCGAAATCCAAACGCTGCTCAGCCACGTCAACAATGATATCTACCGGCGGCTGACCGATCTGAACCTGTCGGCATTGGCGGCGGAGGGCAGCGAGCCTCCGGTCGGATTCACTCTGATCATCATGGGATCCGGCGGACGCAGCGAAAACTACATTTATCCCGATCAGGACTTCGGCTTCATCGTGGCCGATTATCCGGATGAGCGGCACACCGAAATCGACCAGTGGTTCATCGACCTGGCGGCGCGCGTATCGGACGACCTTGACAAGGTCGGCTTGCCCTACTGCACGGGCAACGTCATGGCGACCAATCCGCTGTGGCGCAAAAACCTGTCACAGTGGAAAGGCCAGGTCGATTATTGGAACCGGCGGGCCAATGTCACGGCGTTGATAAGTTGCGACATCTTTTTCGATTTCCAGGCCTCCTGGGGCGATCCGTCGCTGGCCGCGGAACTGCGCAGCTATGTCACCAAGGTCACCAAGGGGAACGAGCCGTTCATGCGGGCGTTGTTCACGGCGGACCGCGATCATGGAACGGCGCGGCGCTGGTTCGGCCGCTTCGCTACGGAACGCAAAGATGCCGACCATAGGGGGGAGATCAATCTCAAGCTATACGGCACCTTGCCGCTGATCGAGGGTGTGAGGCTGCTGGCCTTGCGGGAGGGCGTCGAGGCGACCGGGACGCTGGCGCGTCTGGAAAGCCTGCTGGAACGGAATGTCGCCACACGGGATGAGTACGACGATCTGACCAGCGCTTATAAGACAATCAGCGACCTGTTGCTGCGCCACCAGATTGAGGATTTCAAATCGGGCCGCAAGGTTTCGGGTTTCGTGCACCCCAAGAACCTCAGCAGTTGGCAAAAACGACGGCTGCGGGAGGCTTTCAAGGCCGTCGAAGGATTGCGGCAGCGCATCAATTACGAATTCGGCGGCGAGATTTTCTAGAACTGTTCCTGCATTTTTCGCACGTGCTCGATCTTGGAACTCACGTCGACCACCTGCCTCAGCGTCGTGATGCCGCGCGCCTCCAGCCGGTGCATCATCTTCAACAGGATCTTGGCTGTGGCGATGCTGTCGCCCAGGGCTGTGTGCCGTCCCTCAATTGTGATGCCCATGCGCTCGGCGATGGCGTCCAGCGAGTGATTGTGGCTCTCGTGCTCCAGGAAGACGTTGATAAGGAGCGTATCGATCACCAGGTTGGGAAAGACGACGCCCGTCTCCTCTTCCTTGAGCTGCAGGAAGCGCATATCGAACGCCGCGTTATGGGCAACCAGGATGGCGTCCCCGACCCAATCGCGGAAGGATGGCAGGACCTCGCCGATGCGATCTTCCTGCGCCACCATGTCGTCCGTGATGCCGTGGTACTTGATGGAAAGCGGCGGGATGGTCATTCCGGGATTGACCAGTCTGGAGTATACGTCCGATTCGTTGAGTTCACCGTTGTCGACGCGCACGGCCGCAATGGAGATGATCTCGTCTCCGTCGGACGGTTTTAGCCCCGTCGTTTCAGTATCGAACACGACGAAGTGCAGGTCCTTCAGCAACCTGCCCTGGATTTCGTCCCAGTGCATGGGCTGGCTGTGGTCGTCGAAATCGTAAAATTCCGGACGCGCCGGCAGGCTGCGGTGGTCGGTATTGCGGGCGACCAGCAGACGGTCCGCCAAAAACCAGAATACGGTCGTGGCCAGGAGCGCCAATGCCAGGATGGACCAGAGATAATCGACGGGTACGCCGGGGCTGCCGTCGACCAGCCGGCCGGGCAGGAACCAGGCCGTGACGCCGATCAGGACGGCCAGAAAAAACACGACGCCCGTGAATGCCAGCGCGACGATGCGGCGGATACTCATGGCCCTGATCTGACGAATGCGATCCATGCGGCAAAACCCAATCGGTACTCATAACTGCAATACGAAGACCGTTTATCTTAGATGATCTTGAGCCGAATGCGGAGAGATCACGGGAACCTGATTTTTGGATCCAAATTGACTGTTCAACTGAAGGCCAAGTCATGCTACCTAAATGGCGTCCATACGATTGACTGGCTGCATCGATCAGGGGGAGAGAATGACGATGCGGCCAATCTGACGAATTGCGGCTGCCAATTGGGCACTGCTTTTCGGCAGGGTACATGTTTCGGAAAATCGCTTGAGAATAGTTTGCCGGTGGGCGTCCGGCTGCGTGGTCCGCGTTGCTCTCTCACAGTCTATCGGTGGGGTCGGTTTCGACAGGGACTGGCGCTGCCCAACAAACAAGAACTCAAAACGATATACAGGAGGAGTGCATGTCCAAATCGAAAGTCAAATCGTCCCGCCGCAAGTTCCTAAAGGGAATGGGGGTTGCGGGCGGTGCTGCGGTAGCCGGCACGATCGCCGCGCCGAGCATCGTACAGGCTAAAACCAAGGTTCTCAAAGTACAGGCGGCCTGGGGCGGTGGTATTTTCCTCGAAAACGCCAAGAGCTATGTAAAACGCGTTCACGACATGGCGGGCAAGGATCTGAAGATTGACCTTTTGTCGGTCAATTCGGTGGTCAAGACCAGCCAGATGCAGGACGCGGTCCACCGCGGCGTTCTCGACGGCGCCCACTACGTACCGGCCTACTGGTATTCCAAGTCGAAGGCCGCGTCGTTGTTCGGCACCGGACCATGCTTCGGCTGGTCGGCTCAGGAGCTTCTGGGCTGGATCCATTACGGCGGCGGCATGGAACTCTTCAACGAGTTGATGGGCAGCCTTCAGCTCAATCTGGTGAGTTTCTTCAACAGCCCGATGCCGGCGCAGCCTTTGGGCTGGTTCAAGGAGGAGATCAAAGACGCCTCCCAGATGAACGGCCTTAAGTACCGCACGGTCGGCCTGGCCGCTGACGTTCTTTCCGTCATGGGCATGTCCGTCGCACAATTGCCGGGCGGTGAAATCCAGCCGGCCATGAAGTCGGGCCTGATTGATGCCGCCGAGTTCAACAATCCGACCTCGGATAAGGACTTCGGCATGCAGGACGTCTCGAAGCACTACCATCTCGCCAGCTTCCATCAATCCCAGGAAGCCTTCGAGATCACCTTCAACAAGAAGACGTTCGATTCCCTGCCGCAGGAGCATCAGAAAATTCTCGAATATGCTTCCGAGGCCGAAAACTCGAACTTCTATTGGCACAACACGCTGCGTTATGCCGATGATCTGATCGTGCTCAGGGAGAAGAGCGGCGTGAACGTCTACCGCACGCCCGATTCCGTGATGCAGGAACAGTTGAAGGCTTGGGACGTCGTCGTCGACCGCATCGCCGGTGAAGATCCCTTCTTCGCCAAGGTCGTCGCCTCGCAAAAGGCCTATGCCAAGAAGGTGATGGACTACCTGCTGCTGAACCAACCGGATTACAGCATGGCTTACAAGCATCACTTCGGTTAAACAAAACAACGATCATTGGTCGATTAAACGATGAATGATGAATGTTTGGGATAGGGACAGCCAAGGGGCTGTCCCTGTTCTTTGCTTTGACGAGTAAGACGGGAGAGAGCGCATGAGAGCCGTAATTCATGCCATCGAAAGCCTCAACATCTGGATCGGACGCGCCTTCGGTTGGTGCATTGTGATCCTGACGCTGTCGGTGTCGTATGAGGTCTTCGTGCGTTATGCGCTCAACGCCCCGACGGTCTGGGCCTTCGACATGATGGTCCAGATGTACGGCGCGCTGTTCCTGATGGCCGGTCCGTATGCCCTGGCCCAGGACGGCCACGTCCGCGCTGACGTTGTTTACCGGCTTATTCCGGTCGAGTGGCAAGCGCGGTTTGATTTCTTTTTGTACATCATCTTCTTCTTTCCCGGCATGTTGGCGCTCTTCTGGTACGGCGCCGAGATCGCCAACGATTCCTGGCGCTACAAGGAAGTGAGTTGGAACAGCCCGGCCCGCATCCAAATCTATTTCTTCAAAACGCTCATTCCCATTGCCGGCGGCTTGCTCATCGTCCAGGGCATCGCCGAATGCATGCGTTGCTACCTCGCCATCAAAACCGGCCGGTGGCTCGAACGCCTCGAGGATGTGCAGGAAACCGAGAACGTGCTGACCCAAGAATCCAGCATCGATTGATCCCATGAACCAACACCGTCCGATCATTGTCGGAGCGACGGAGTACGCCAAAGAATGACAAATCCCGAAGTCGCCATTCTGATGCTGAGCTTGTTCATCCTGCTCGTGCTGCTCGGATTCCCCATCGCCTTTACGCTGGTCGCCATGGGCGTCGGTTTCGGCTACTACGCCTACTACGACGCCGACCGCATCGACATCTTTGCCGACCTTTTTGACAACCAGATTTTTTACCTGTTGAACCAGAACACCTACTCGGTGATGGAGAACGACACGCTGGTAGCTGTGCCGTTGTTTCTCTTCATGGGTTACGTGGTCGAGCGCGCCGACATCGTGACGCGCCTGTTTTCGTCGCTCAGGCTGGCGGCGCGCAACATGCCGGGATCGATGGCCATCGCCGCCTTGCTGACGTGTGCGGTCTTTTCCACCGCCAGCGGCATCGTTGGCGCCGTCGTGACCCTTATGGGGCTGCTGGCCTTCCCGGCCATGGCCCAGGCCAATTACAACAAGCAGTTCGCCTCGGGCGTGATCTGCGCCGGCGGCACGCTGGGCATCCTGATCCCGCCCTCGATCATGCTGATCGTCTATGCGGCGATTGCCGAGCTTTCGCCACTCAGGCTTTATGCGGCTGCGGTTTTTCCGGGCTTCATGCTGGCGGGGTTCTACATTCTCTACGTCATCATCCGCGCCAAGATCACGCCGTCACTGGCGCCGAAACCGCTGGACGAGGAAGTCCCGCCGAAAAGCGAAATCTACCTCTCCCTCTTAACCTCGTTCGTGCCGCTGACGGTGCTTATCATGATGGTTTTAGGTTCCATCCTAGGCGGCCTGGCAACACCGGCAGAGGCCGCGGCGATGGGCGCTCTGGGCGCCGTCATCCTGGCTGCACTCTACCGTTCGCTGTCGTGGGAGAAGATGAAGGAATCCGTATTCCTCACCGCCAAAGCCACCGCTATGGTTTGTTGGCTGTTCGTCGGTTCCTGGACATTTGCCGCCGTCTTTTCCTACCTCGGCGGCCACGACATCATCGAACACTGGATCGTGTCGTTCCAGCTTGAGCCCTGGCAGTTCCTGATCCTGGCCCAGGCCATCATATTCCTGTTGGGCTGGCCTTTGGAATGGTCGGAAATCCTGATCATCTTCGTACCGATCTTCCTGCCCATGCTGGATACCTTCGGCGTCAATCCGTACTTCTTCGCGATGCTGGTGGCGCTCAATCTGCAAACGTCCTTCCTGACGCCGCCCATGGCGATGTCGGCCTATTACCTCAAGGGGGTATTGAAATCACAGATCGAACTGATGGATATCTTCAAGGGCATCATGCCGTACCTGGGGATCGTCATTTTCGCGATGGTCCTGATGTATCAGTTCCAGGGTTTGGCGCTGTGGTTCCCGGACTTCCTGTTCGGTCCCTACATTCCCTAAGGTCCAATACGTTTGGTCAGGTAAATGTCTTTGCACCTTAAAACAGCAGCGGAAGCGACTGCCGAAATCAGGGCGGGTGACTACTCGTCCGAGGATCTGGTGCTGGATTGCCTCAACCGGATCGAGGCGACAGACGCCGGCGTCAAGGCCTGGGTATACCTCGATCCCGAACTGGCTCTGACCCAGGCGCGGTCGCTCGACGAGATGCGCCAGCAAGGCAAGCCGTTAGGGTCTCTCCATGGCGTTCCGGTCGG
This sequence comes from uncultured Rhodospirillaceae bacterium, assembly GCA_964401845.1. Taxonomy (GTDB): domain Bacteria; phylum Pseudomonadota; class Alphaproteobacteria; order UBA2966; family UBA2966; genus CAYFKJ01. The sequence goes on from CAYOAD010000059.1 coordinate 12,314, forward strand.
CATCAAGGACATCTACGATACAGCCGATATGCCGACCGCGTTCGGCTCACCGATCTACCGGGACCGCCAGCCCTCCGCGGACGCCACCACTGTGGCCAAGCTGCGCGAGGCTGGCGCTGTCGTTATGGGCAAGACGGTGACGGCGGAATTCGCCTTTGTCACGCCGGGGGAGACGACAAACCCGCATGACCCGGCGCATACGCCGGGCGGCTCCTCCAGCGGCTCGGCGGCGGCGGTGGCGGCGGGGCACGTACCGTTGGCCCTGGGCAGCCAGACCAACGGATCGGTGGTGCGCCCCGCCTCGTTCTGCGGCGTCGTCGGTCTCAAACCGAGCCGCGGCATGATTTCCCGGCACGGCGTGCTGCAAACCTCCGAAACCCTCGATCAAATCGGCGGCTTTGCCCGGACCCTGGAAGACGTTGCGCTGTTGACAGACGTCTTGACCGGCCACGACGCGGCGGACGCGGCGACTTATACGCGGCCCAAACCCGATCTTAGTGCCGGCTTCAGGGAGGATGCCCCCGTCGATCCCGCACTGGCCTGGCTTGAATTGCCTTACTATGACCGCCTAACGGATGATGCGCGGAGCGGTTTTGCAGAACTGCGCGAAGTTCTTGGCGACCGCGTCGAGGAAGTCGCCTTCCCGGAAAGCCTCGGTGACGTGATCGATCATCACCAGGTCATTCACGAATACGAGGTTCGCCGCAACCTCGCCGAAGCCTATGAAGGTGCGCCGGACCAGATCAGTCCGCAGCTTATGGAAAAAATCGAAAACGGCGCCAAGCACACCGATGAGCAATACGCCGCCGCGTTGGAAGCTGTCGCCGATACCGGTGCCTACTTTGCGGAATTCTTCACCGACTATGACGCGGTTCTGACGCCCTCGGCCTCGGGCGAGGCGCCCGAGGGTCTGGACTGGACCGGCGATCCTATTTTTTGCACAATCTGGACGTTCTGCGGCCTGCCCAGTTTGTCCCTGCCGTTGTTGCAGGGGGAATACGGACTGCCGATCGGCGTGCAACTTGTTTCCAATCTGGAAGAGGACGCCCGGCTTTGCCGGACCGCCAGATGGCTGATGGTGCATATTTCGGACGGCTAGGCGCCGCCGTCCGTGGAGGAGATCAAATGTCGCAAAAAGGCATCGACAGAATTTCAGCCGTGATCGGCGCGGTGATTCTGATCGTCTTCATGGTCGGTCTGGCCGAAAGCATCTCGTCCGGCCTCGCCGGGTTCTGGGGCGGCCTGCCGTTTTGGGTGATCACCATCGCGTCGCTCTGCCTGGTGGTCTACGACGTTTGGGACAACTTCTTCCGCCGCAACGGCGCGAACTGACGCCTCAGCCCGGCAAAGGCAAATCGGTATCGGCCGAATCGTTCAGGGCGACGACGCTCATCTCGCCATTTTTGATATCCAGGACCGTGTGTGAACAGTGGGCCGGTGAAAAGCAGATCACCCGCGCGTCGCTGCGTGCTGCCGCGACCGCCACATTGATCGCTACATAGTGGCTGACCACAACCGTTTCCTCGGCAATTTCGTGCAAGGCCTCCAGAACGCCCTGCCGCCAGGTTAGTAGTTCCCGCTTCATATCCGACCAGTTGGCACTGAGGGTTTCCTGCAGCCAGGCGCGACGTTCGTCCGGACTGCCTGGGGGCCCCGGAATTTCAGCGACGCGGGGTTCCAGCCGCGGGGTGACCTGCCAGCGTCGCGCCAGCGCGGATGCCGTTTCCTGGGTCCGCTTCAAAGGGCTCATCAGCATGGGCAGCGGGCCGAGCGAGGAGATGGTCGCTGCCATGCTTTCCGCCTGTTCGAAGCCGAGCTCGCTGAGGCCCGGGTCTGGTTCCTCCGCCCATTGCGCTGCGGTGTCGCCGTGACGGATCAGGTGAAGACGGACGGTACTGCTCATTGCTCACTCGTTCCCAATTACTTGGCGATTGTTTTATCCACTTCGGCCGGCTTGCGCAAACGCCTGACTGCGTTGTGCGGACCGGTGGAGATCCACTCGTGAGTCACTTCCCGCCGCAGAAAACGGCCTTGGGAAGGCAGCCGATTGAAAATTTCATCCCGCGCCTGGATCAGTAGTTCTTGTCCGGCATCGAGGCTTTCTTTTCGGCGATGAAGGCCTGCAGCGCCTCGTCGACGGCCGGATCGATTTCCGGCGCCTGATAGTCCGCCAGACGTTGCTTCCAAATGGCGTTGGCGCGTTGCGCGGCATCCAGCGAACCTTCCGCTTCCCACTGTTCGAAGGAATTATTATCGGCGATGGATGAACGATAGAATGCGGTTTCGAAATGAGCCTGGGTATGCGTGCAGCCAAGGTAGTGGTTGCCGGGACCGACCTCGCGGACGGCATCCAGGGCCTGGGCATCTTCCGTAAGTTCGATGCCCTTGGCCAGCACCGCCATCATGCCGCACTGGTCCTCGTCCATGATAAATTTTTCATAGGACGAGACCAGGCCGCCTTCCAGCCAGCCCGCGCCGTGCAACATGAAATTGACGCCGCCCATCAGGGCCGGCCAGAGCGATTGGGCGCTTTCGTAGGCGGCTTGCGCATCCGGTGTTTTGGCGGCGCAAAGCGAGCCGCCGGAGCGGAAGGGTAAACCCAGCCGTCGCGATAGTTGGGCCGCGGCCAGCAGGACCTTTGTGGGTTCGGGGGTGCCGAACGTCGGCGCGCCGGACTGCATGGAAAGGGCGCTGGAAAAAAGCCCGAACACGACCGGAGTACCGGGCCGGACGAGCTGGCTAAAGGCCGCACCCGCCATGACTTCGGCCAAAGCCTGGGCGAGGGTGCCCGCTTCCGATACAGGACCCATGGCGCCTGACATGATGAACGGGGTCACGATGACGGCCTGGTTCGCGCGCGCGTAGACCTTGAGCGCCCCCAGCATCGTTTCATCGAACGTCATGGGTGAATTGACGTTGATCAGACTGAGCACGACCGCGTTGTCGGCGACGAATTTTTCGCCGAACAGGATTTCCGCCATACGCACGGTGTCCTTCGCGCGTTCCGGGTGGGTGACCGACCCCATGAAGGGTTTGTCGGAAAGCCGCATGTGGGCGTAGACCATGTCGAGGTGGCGCTTATTGACAGGTTTGTCGACCGGCTCGCACACCGTGCCGCCGGAGTGGTGAATATGCGGCGACTGGTAGACGAGTTTCACGAAATTTTCGAAATCCTCGAGCGTGGCGTATCGCCGGCCCTGCTCAAGATCGCGCACGAAAGGCGGGCCGTACACCGGCGCGATGACGGTGGCGTCGCCGCCTATTTGAACGTTGCGAGCGGAGTTGCGGGCATGCTGAGTGAAGACGGAAGGGGCCGTGGCGATGAGGCTTCGGGCCAGGCCGGGCGGCATGCGGACCCGGTTCCCTTCGATGTCGGCGCCGGCCTGTTGCCAGAGCGCCAGGGCTTCCTCGTCATCGCGAAACTCGATACCGATCTCCGACAGGATGATGTCGGCGTTGGCTTCGATGATCGCCAGGCCTTCATCCGAGAGAATCTCGGTCAGCGGAATTTTACGCTGGATATAGGGCGTGCTTTCGACCACGGCGGCGCCTCTGGCGGCGCGTCGGGCGTCCCGTCCGCCCCGGCGTCCACCTTCGCGGGCTGGTCGCGCCTCGGCTGGATCACTCATCGTCGGGTCCTCCCCCGTGTCTCAATTCATAGGAATATGGGGTCGTGCCCTTGCGGTGACTAACGTCCGCCCGACATCAACTTGCGCATAGCCGCCCCGTCATCTGGCGGTTTTCCGTCCGGAGGATGGATCCAAGCGGGCCTTGACGAACCTATTGTGCAATTATGTGCCGGTTCATACACACCGGGAGGAATGAATGTCGTTTTACGGACTGCCGCCGGAAGAAATGGCCAAGGCCATGGAACACATCAACGCGGCGATCGAAATTTACACTCGAAACGAACAATCGATTCTCGCTGTCGACAACATGCTTGTTGCCCGACGAGTGATGAGCTTCATCCGGGACGAGAAATTCAACAACATCATTCGAAAACACTGCTACGAAGCCGACGGGACGGAGAGACCAACCGATCTGGTGAAAATCTGGCGTCTGCATGTCTATTCATGGTGCGCGCAAAACTCCCTGCAGATAGAGGGCGATCTCGTTGAATGTGGCGTTCACATGGGGTTGTACTCACTTATCATGCTGGAATACCTCCCGCCGTTCCCCGAAGATAAATCGATTTTCCTCTATGATACCTTTGAAGGTCTGGACGACAATTTGTCGACCGAGCACGAGCGGGCGCAGACCGAGGGCGTCTACGAAATCGAAGATTGGCACGAAATCGTCTCTCAACGGTTTTCGGATTATCCGTACGCCAAAGTGATCAAAGGACGAGTGCCCGACATCCTTGCCGATACCGCGCCGCAAAAAGTTTCCTTCCTCCACCTCGACATGAATGCGGCGAGCGCCGAGATCGGCGCCATCGATTTCTTCCAGGACCGTTTGACGCCCGGTGCAATCGTCCTGATGGATGATTATGGCCGGATGGACCATGTCGAACTGCATATCGCCCTGCGAGATTGGTTCGCGGCAGCCGAGCGGCCGATTGTGGAACTCCCGACGGGGCAGGGATTGGTGCTCTGGCTCTAAGCTTACTCGTTCGCCTTCACAACGGCGATGACGGTATCGCGATAATTGGTGGCGGCAGCGCGCTAGTTCGGGCCTAACACCTGAGCAAGATTGGCCGCAAGCGGACCCTCGCCGGGGCCGCGTAGGTTATGGCGACCAAATTGTCAGTTGGGGAAGAACAATGAAATCTCAAGCGCGAGTTGTGGTCATCGGCGGCGGCGTCGTCGGCGTGAGTGTGCTTTATCACCTGGCTAAGAAAGGCTGGTCGGACGTCGTGCTGCTGGAACGCACGGAACTGACGGCTGGTTCCACCTGGCATGCCGCCGGCCTGTTACCGCTGTTCAACATGAGCTACACGGTCGGCCAGATCCACAAGTACTCCGTCGATCTCTACAAAACGCTGGAGGCCGAAACCGGACAGGACGTCAGCTTTCACGTTACCGGCAACCTGCGCCTGGCGACCAACAAGGAGCGCATGGACGAGTATCAGAAGTACTGCGGTACGGCCAACACCATCGGCGTGCCCTTCGAATTGATCACGCCGGCTGAGGTCAAGGAGCTTTGGCCGTTGTGTAACGTCGAAGGTCTTGTCGGCGCCCTCTACCACCCTGACGACGGTCACATCGCGCCCGTCGACGTCACTCAAGCCATGGCCACGGGCGCCCGCAACAACGGCGCCGAGATCTACCGCCAGACCCAGGTTGACGCCATCCAACAGCAGGCCAACGGTGAGTGGCTGATCAAGACCAATCAGGGCGACATCACCTGTGAGCACGTCGTGTCCTGTACCGGCAACTATGCCCGCCAGACATTATCCATGGTCGGGCTCGATATCCCTGTCATTCCGGTGGAGCACCAGTACATCATCACCGACGAAGTGCCGGATCTGGTCGAACGCAAGAAACAGGGTCTACCCGAGATGGCCGTGTTGCGCGAATCGGACGCCTCGTACTATCTGCGGGAGGAGCGCCAGGGCTACATTCTCGGTCCCTACGAAAAAGGCGCCCCCGCCTGTTTCGTCGACGGCGTGCCGGAAAGTTTCGGCCAGGACCTGTTCCCCGGCGATCTCGAACGCCTGATGCCGCATGTCGAAGCGGCCATCAACCGCGTGCCGACCTTCGAAGATGCCGGCATCAAAGACATCGTCAACGGGCCCATCGCCTATACGCCGGACGGCAGCCCGATGGTCGGACCGGCCTGGGGGCTCAAGAATTTCTGGATGTCGGAGGGCCATAGTTTCGGCGTCACGGCCGCCGGCGGCGCCGGCTGGCAACTGGCAGAGTGGATCGTCGAGGGCGAACCCGGCATCGACATGATGGATGTCGATCCCCGTCGTTTCGGGCCTTACGCTAATAAGGCCTATACCAAAGAGAAGAACGAGGAGTGCTACGAGCACGTCTTCATTATCCACTATCCGGACGAGGAACGCCCGGCGGCACGCCCTGCCAAGCAAAGCCCCTGTCATGAGCGACTAGACGCCCAGGGCGCGGTGTGGGGTCAGCGTTATGGCTGGGAGC
>CAYOAD010000060.1:0-11889 GCA_964401845.1 uncultured Rhodospirillaceae bacterium
ATCGTTCTCCTGGATAACGGCGAATACAATCTTTACCACATCGACATGGAACTTGCCGAAGACTTCGCTGGCCTGCCGCGCGCCGCCGTCCTCGGCGACGTGCGCGATGCCCAGCGACTTGCCCAGGTGTTCGCGGCGGAGAGCCCGGAACTCGTATTTCATGCCGCCGCCTTTAAGCACGTGCCGCTGAACGAGCAAAATCCGAACGAAGCGGCGCTCACCAATATCATCGGCACGAGCTATGTCGCAGAAGCCTGCCGCGACGCTGGCGTCGATACCATGGTGCTGATTTCGACCGACAAGGCGGTCAATCCGACCAACGTCATGGGCGCCAGCAAGCGGGTCGCCGAGATGGTCTGCCAGAGCCAAAATCTGGCGCGCGAGGGCCAAACCGGCACGCGCTTTGTCACGGTGCGGTTCGGCAACGTATTGGGCTCGACCGGCTCGGTGGTACCGCTCTTTCAGCGCCAGCTGGCGGCTGGCGGACCCTTGACGGTCACCCATCCCGAGATCACGCGCTATTTCATGACCACCGGCGAGGCCGTCGAACTGGTCCTGCAAGCCACCGCCATGCCGGCAGAGCAGGCCGGCGGCGGCGCTTCCCTTTTCGTCCTCGACATGGGCGAGCCGGTACGCATCCAGGACCTGGCCCAACAGATGATCCGTCTGGCTGGCCGCCGCCCCGGCGTCGACGTCGAAATCGAGTTCACCGGCCTCCGGCCCGGCGAAAAACTCTATGAGGAGCTCTTTCACGACGCCGAGCAGTTGGTCGACACCGGCCGCGAGGGCATACATTTGGCGACGCCCAGAACAGTCAACTGGCCGGAGCTTTCACCGACCCTCGAAAGCCTTGCCGCTGCCGCCCTGGCGCGGCAAACGGCCGACACCCTGTCGATCATCAAGAACCTGGTGCCGGAGTTCGAAAACGCCTCGCCCGATAGTAATCTGGCGGTGGCGTCCGAATAGTCAGCGCCATCCCACTTATCCCCCCATCGGAGTTTCTACCCAAATGTCCACCGACCTTCGTCCCATCAAGCGTGCCCTTATTTCCGTCTCCGACAAATCAGGCCTCGTCGAGCTCGGCCAGGCGCTGGCCGGGCACGGCGTCGAAATCCTCTCCACCGGCGGATCGGCCAGGATGCTGGCGGAGGCGGGTGTTCCCGTCCGCGAAGTGGCCGACTACACCGGCTTTCCCGAGATGATGGACGGCCGGGTAAAAACCCTGCACCCCAAGGTGCACGGCGGCATCCTGGCGTTGCGCGACAACGAAGATCACGCGGCGGCCATGAACGACCACGGCATCGGCGGGATCGACCTGGTGGTCGTCAACCTCTACCCCTTCGAGGAAACCGTAGCGCGCGGTGCGGCCTTCGACGAGTGCATCGAAAACATCGATATCGGCGGGCCGGCCATGATCCGCTCGGCGGCCAAGAACCATGCCTTCGTCACCATCGTCACAGACGCCGGCGACTATGACGCGGTAACGGAGGCCATGGCGGCCAACAACGGCGCCACCACGCCGGAGCTGCGGCGCGCACTGGCGGCCAAGGCCTACGCCCGGACCGGCGCCTACGACGCCGCCATCGCAGGCTGGTTTGCCGGCGAGCTGGGCGAGGCGTTTCCCGAACGGCTGGTGATGGCCGGTGAACGCCGCGAGGTGCTGCGCTACGGCGAGAACCCGCACCAGGAGGCTGCGTTCTATGCCAATGGCCAGACCCGCCCCGGCGTGGCGACCGCGGAGCAAGTTCAGGGCAAGGCGCTGTCGTACAACAACCTCAACGATACCGACGCGGCCTTCGAACTGGTCGCGGAATTCGAACCCGCGGCCGGTCCCGCCGTCGCCATCATCAAGCACGCCAATCCCTGCGGCGTCGGCCTGGGCTCGAGCCTGACCGAGGCCTACACCAAGGCGCTGGCCTGCGACCCGGTCAGTGCCTTCGGCGGCATTATCGCGTTGAACCAGACTTTGGATGGCGAAACGGCGGCGGAAATCGCCAAGATCTTCACCGAGGTGATCATCGCGCCGAAGGCCGACGAGGCCGCAAGGGCGATCATCGCGGAGAAGAAAAACCTGCGGCTGTTGCTCACCGGCGCGCTGCCCGATCCCGCCGCCGCCGGCATGACGATGAAGTCGCTGGCCGGTGGTTACCTTTTGCAGACCCGCGATGCCGGCCGGGTCGACGATCTGGATCTGAAGGTGGTCACCAAGCGGGCACCGACGGAGGCCGAACTGGCCGACCTGAAGCTGGCGTTCAAGATCGCCAAACACGTCAAGTCCAACACCATCGTCTACGTCAAGGACGGCGCCACGGTCGGCGTCGGAGCCGGCCAGATGAGCCGGGTCGATTCAGCCCGCATCGCCGCCCGCAAGGCCGAGGACGCGGCCCATGAGGCCGGCCTGGCCGAGCCCCTGACGCGCGGCTGCGTCGCGGCCTCGGACGCCTTCTTCCCCTTCGCCGACGGTCTGCTGACCACGGCGGAAGCGGGCGCCACGGCGGTGATCCAGCCCGGCGGTTCGATGCGCGATGACGAGGTTATCGCCGCCGCCGACGAGGCCGGCCTCGCCATGGTCTTCACCGGCATGCGGCATTTCCGGCACTGAGGATCGTCACCAGTCCGTTCGGTAGAAGATCTTCGCCGTACCGGGGGTATTTCCCCGGGAACTGCCCAATGGGCACCTCTCTGCGTCCAATCGGCGCGCCCACCATGCGTAATTGAACATCGGTTCCGGCCGCATCACGCAGGCCGAATTGCCGTAGGGGTGAGCCAGGAGCAACAGCAGGTGGCCGAGCTCGTGCGCCAGGTACTGCCCGGCCAGCCTGACCGCCTGCTCGCGCTCATAGGCATCCGCCGTGCCGGGCGGCAGGGAGCTTCGCTCGGTAAAGGGGAAGGTGCTGAGAAACGAGAATGTCTTGTAGCGTCCCGTTTTGTGATAGCCCGTACCGCCGGCACTGACGCCGCCCCTCAATGCGGCGTTGATGGCCGCATCGTCGTATTCGGCGCTCGCCACCAATTGATTGGTGATGATGACGTCGTAGGACATACCGCTGTAGCCCAATAAATCCCAGACGATGTACTCGTTGGCGTCGCTGTCGTCGATGACGTGCTGTCCCGCGGGCGTTTTCAGGTCCCGCCAGTGGGTCAGGCGGTCCAGATGCGTGGTGGCGAGCGCCTTGGCGATGGACCTCCGCCTGGCTTTGACGTTTTGCGTCGTCAAGTAGGGCTTAACGTAGGCCAAAATTTTCTCGGCATTCACGCGGTCCCGCTTTAGCGCCTTGTGGTAGGCGGTGACGAGACGCTGGCGATTGCCGGTGCCGTTTTTGAAATCGAATATGACCTCCCGGCGCTCCCCAACCACGTGATCGGGAATGGCGGCCAGCAAGGCCGCCACAGTCGTGTCTGGGGACATCGAAAACCTTATATCGATGCCGAAATGTTCTTTGGACACGGTGCGTGCATGATGCCGCAAGCGCTCTAATTCGTCATCGCTGAGGCGGGGAAGGTTGGGATTGACCGCGTGGACGAGGCGAAGAACGACGGGCCCGGAACCGAGGTCCGGCAGAGGCGTCACGGCAAGATTGTCCTGAGCCCATGACGCGCCGGCGAGGCAAAGGCAGGATAGAAAAAGAACCGCCAGCCGCCTCATGTCTCGGGCGTCACCCGTCGGTCCGGGGTTCCTTCACCGTCAGCAGCAGCAGAAAGCCGACGACGAAGAACGCCAGTACGGTGGAGAGGCCCCAGCGCTGGCTCTGCATCGAGGCGGTTATGACGGCGACGAGGGCAGGGCCGACGAAGGCCGTGGCCTTGCCGGTCAGGGCGTAGAGGCCGAAGTACTCCGTCGACTGGCCTTCGGGGGCGAGGCGCGCCATCAGCGAGCGGCTGGCCGCCTGAGAGGGGCCGACGAAAATGCCGAGGACGGAGCCGAACACCCAGAACCATGTCACGTCCGGGGCCAATATCGCCCCGAGCGCGCAAACCGACAGTCCGCCGAGCGCAATCACGATGGTTTTTTTCGAGCCGATCCAGTCGTCGATCCAGGCGAAGGCGATGGCGCCGGCGCCGGCGGTGACGTTCAGCACCATGCCGAAGATGATGACCTCCGCCAGTTCCATCTTGAACGTACCGGCGGCATAGACGCCGCCGAAGGCGAAGATCGTCGCCAGTCCGTCGGCGTAGATCATACGGGCGATCAGGAACCGCACGATGTTGCCCTGGCCCTTGAGGCCCTTGAGCGTTTTGCCCAGCAGCTCGAAGCCCTCCGACACCTTTTGTCCGATGGACAGCCGCTTGCCGATACGGTCCGGCGTCCAGACGAACATGGGCCAGGCGAACAGTACGAACCAGATGGCGACGATCGGACCGACAACCCGGACATGCTCGGCGCCGTCGGTGGTCAGCCCGAAAAGCGGCGTCTCCGCCCGCACGAAACCGAACAGGGCCAGGGCCATAGCGGCCAGACCGCCGATGTAGCCTAGCCCCCAGGCCCAGCCGGACCAGCGCCCCAAGCGGCTCTCCGGCACCAGATCGGGCAGCATGGCGTTGTTGAAGACGATGCCGAACTCGAACCCCACGGTGCCGATGACGACCCAGACCATGGCCCAGGTGGCGAAACTGGGATCGGGTTCGGCATACCACAGCATCCACGAGCCGATAATGCAGGTGACGGTGAATATGGCGAGCAGGGGTTTTCTCGGGCCCCCGGCATCGGCGATGGCGCCGAACACCGGGCTACCGAGGGCAATTATCAGGCCGGCGATGCTGGCGGTGTAGCCCCAGAGCTCCTGGCCGCGCACTTCGTCACCGATGATGCCCTTGGTGAAATAAGCCGAGAAGACGAAGGTGATGATCAGCGTCGTGTACGGGGAGTTTGCCCAATCATAAAGCGCCCAGCCCCAAAGCCCCTTTTTCGACGTTCTCGGGCCCGCCGGCGATGCTGATGCCGAACCTTCTCCGTTCTCACTCATTCGCCTTCTCCCCCGCTAGCCTGAACCAAACGTCAACTCACGATCATGGCGCGGACCTGCCGGTTGGCCAGCGCCAGCTGGGCCACGTCGATCGTGCCGGCCGCCTTGAATTCGGCGATCATGCGCTCGCCGCGCTGGATGACGCCATCGCTGGCGTCGACCCAGCTTGTGACTGCGGCGTCGCCGCTGCGCCGACCCGCCGCATCCAGCACCTTGAGCGCCAGGGCGCGCTGCTGGCCGAACAAATCCTCAACGATAACGGCGATCGCCAGACGCTCCCAATGGCTCTCCGGTTCAATGCGTTCCGCCGCCACGCGCAGCCAATCCAGGCCGAGATGCCCGCCGACCCGGAAGTAGATGTCGCCGACCTCGCCGACACTGCGCTTCGTCATGTTGGCGGCGTGCACGATGTGACAGGCCGAGCGCATGGCCTCCAGACTGGCCACACGGCGCGCCAAATCCTGCGGCACGCCGGCTTCGATGTAAGCCGCCGCTTCGGCTTCCAGTTCGGCCAATTCAAGATCCCCCGCCAAGCCTTCGATGTTTGCGGCAACGGCCGCGATGCCGGGCGCGAACGCCCTGATGGTCCCGGCGATGTCCAGCGGCTGGGGCAGGTTGTTGAGGAACCAGTTGGTGACGTTGCGCATCAGATCTTCAGATGCCGCGTTCATGCGGGTCTGCACGTCCGCGGCGACGACGTTATCGAGCGCGGCGATGCCGCCCCACAAATCACGGACCTCGAACGCTCCCCTGGCCACGGCATAGGCCCTGGTAATGTCGGCAGGCGATACGCCGGTTTCCTCAACGATGTCGTTGACGAAGGTGGCGCCAACGCGGTTGACGATGGAATTTGCCGCCAGCGTGGCAACGATCTCGCGGCGCAGACTGTGTCCCGCCAGCGCCTCGGGGAACTTGGCCTGCAGCAGAGCGGGAAAGTAGGCCACAAGATCGTCCTCAAAGTAGGGGTCCTGGGGCAAATCGCTCGCGAGCAGATCATCGTACAGGGTCATTTTGGCGTATGACTGAACGACGGCGAATTCCGGCCGGGTGAGGCCGGCGCCGGCGGCCGAGCGCTCCATCAGCATCTCGTCGTCGGGCAGATATTCGATGGTGCGGTCCAACCGGCCCTGGCGTTCCAGGGCGCGCATGAACCGGCCCTGTTCCTCCAGCGCCGTCACGCCGCGCGACTGCGCCGTCGTCATGGCCATGGTCTGGATGTAGTTGGTACGCAGAACCAACTCGGCGACGTCGTCCGTCATCTGCGACAGCACGCGCCCCCTCTGCTTCTGCGACAACTTACCTTGCGCCACCACGGAATCGATCAGCACCTTGATGTTGACCTCGTGATCCGAGCAATCGACGCCGGCGGAATTGTCGATCGCATCAGTGTTCACGCGGCCGCCGGTTATGGCGTATTCGATGCGGCCGAGCTGGGTCATGCCCAGGTTGCCGCCTTCGCCCACCACGCGGCAACGCAGATCCTTGCCGTCGACCCGCAGCGCATCGTTGGCGCGGTCGCCGACGTCCAGATGCGATTCACCCGCCGACTTGACGTAGGTGCCGATGCCGCCGTTCCACAACAGATCGACCTCGGCCATCAGCATGGCCTTGATCAGTTCGAGCGGCGTTAAACTATCACGGGTGATGCCGAAGCAGGCTTTCATTTCCTTCGATATCGGCACCGATTTGGCTGAGCGTTCGAACACTCCGCCGCCTTTCGAAATCAGCTTGGTGCTGTAATCCGCCCACGAGGAACGCGGCTTGTCGAACAAGCGTTGGCGTTCCGCATGTGACGCCGGCGCATTGGGATTGGGGTCGACGAAGATGTGCATGTGGTTAAAGGCGCCCAGCAGTTTGATGTGCGGGCTCAGCAGCATGCCGTTGCCGAAGACGTCGCCGCCCATGTCGCCGATGCCGACGACGGTGAAGTTCTGGGATTGCGTGTCGATGCCCATTTCGCGGAAGTGGCGCTTGACCGATTCCCAGGCGCCGCGGGCGGTGATGCCCATGCCCTTGTGGTCGTAGCCTTCCGAGCCGCCCGACGCGAACGCATCGCCCAGCCAGAAGCCGTAGTCGATGGCCACGCCGTTGGCGATGTCGGAAAAGGTTGCCGTCCCCTTGTCAGCGGCGACCACAAGATAGGCGTCGTCGTCGTCGTAGCGCACAACGTCCTCGGGCGCCTTGATGCCTTTCGGCGTCTGGTTGTCGGTCACGTCCAACAGACCCCGGATGAAGGTCTTGTAGCAGTTCACGACCTCCTCCATGACACCGTCGCGCCCGCCCGCCTCGGGCAGCCGTTTGGTCACAAAACCGCCCTTGGCGCCGACCGGCACGATGACCGCGTTCTTGACCATTTGCGCCTTCATCAGGCCGAGAACCTCGGTGCGGAAATCCTCGCGCCGGTCCGACCAGCGCAAGCCGCCGCGCGCCACCCGGCCACCCCTGAGATGGACGGCCTCGACGCGGGGCGAGTAGACGAAAATTTCGACGTGTGGCCGCGGCAGCGGCAGTTCGTCGATCTGCCGGCTGTTCAGCTTGAACGAAACGTAGGACTTGATGCTGCCGTCGGCGGCCGGCTGGTAATAATTGGTCCGCAGGGTGTTTTCGATCAGGTTGAGGTAGCGCCTGAGGATGCGGTCCTCGTCGAGATTCGACACCTGGTCCAACAGCGCGTTGATGCGCGCGACCAGTCGCCTGGCGGGGGCAGCGCGGTCCTTCTTGCCGGCAGGATCGAACCGCATGTGAAACAGGTCCACGAGACGCCGGGTAATGTCGGGATTGTTGGCCAGCGTGGCGCCCATGTAGTCCTGGCTGAAGGTGATACCGGTTTGCCGCAGGTATTTGCAGTACGCCCTCAGCGCCACGACTTCGCGGCAGGTCAGCCGGGCGCTGATCACCAGCCGGTTGAAGACGTCGTTTTCGATGTCGCCGGCCCAAACCTGGGCGAACGTCTCCTCGAACTGATCCTTGGCCCCATCGATGTCGAGGGCGGCGCCCTGGCGCTCCAACATACCGAAATCATGGATCCAGATGCTGTCTTCGCGGTGGTCCCGGCTGATCTTGTGGGGAACCTCATCGATGACCTGGAGGCCCATGTTTTCCAGGATCGGCAAACAATCGGAAAGCGGAATGGGATTACCGGCGTGGAAGATCTTGAAGCGCATGGCGTGGGCCGGCGCATCCGCCGGACGGTAGAGATTGAGCGCCAGGTCACCCTCGTTGACGAGCAGCTCCATCTTCTCGATGTCGAGGAGCGCCTCGTCGGAGGAAAATTCCGCGCGGTAGCCAGGCGGGAAGGCGTCACCATACGCTTCCAGCAGGCGATGTGCTTCCGCCTCGCCGAAATGGCCGGTAACGGCGTCATCCAGATCATCGCGCCAGGTTCGGGCGGCCCGGCGCAGGCTGTCGTCCAGCTGGTCCGGTTCGGGCGTCAGGGGAACCTTGGTGTCGACGGCGATGATGAAATGGATGCGGGCCAGGGGCGATTCGCCAAGATGAGTATAGAACGCAGAGACGTGGCCGCCGAAGGATTCGGCGAGGATGTTGCCGAAGATCCGGCGCAGATCGGTGCTGTGCTGTTCACGGGGCACGTAAACCAGACAGGAAACAAACCGGCCGAACGGGTCGCGCCGGTAGAACGCCCGGATGCGCGGGCGTTCCTGCAGTTCGAGAACGCCGATCGAAATATTGAAGAGATCCTCTTCCGAGATCTGAAACAACTCATCCCGGGGAAAGGTTTCGACGATATTGATCAAGGCCTTGCCGTCGTGGCCGGAAGCGGAAAGCCCGGCATTCTCCACGGACTGTTTGACCTTGCGCCGTAAGAGCGGAATGGCCAGCGGGCTCTGGTTGTAGGCGGCGGAGGTAAAGAGGCCGATAAACCGGCGCTCGCCGACGACCCGGCCGCGCTTGTCGAAGCGCTTGACGCCGATGTAGTCCAGGTGAACGGCGCGATGAACGGTCGAGCGCACGTTGGCCTTGGTGACGAACAGCGGCGTCGGCTGCAGCATGAGGTGGCGGACTTCATCTGTCATGGCCGCGCCGCTGCGCTTGCCGCTGGTATGCAGGACATGGGTGTTGGGATTGCGCAGGATGCCCAGTCCGGAGCCCTTGACCAGCTTCATGGACTTTTCGCTGCGACCGCCGGAGTAATCGTATTCGCGCACACCCAGCAGGGTGAAGTGGTTGTCGGCCAGCCATTCCAGAAAGGAGGTGGCCTCCTCGACCTCTTCCATATCCAACGGCGGCGGCGTCAGTTTGATGGTCGTGATGGCTTCGTGCAACCGCGCCAGCATGGGCTTCCAGTCTTCAACGGCGGCCCGGACGTCGGCCAGGATGCTGGCGATCCGGCGCTCGATTTCCTTGCAGGTCTTGGCCGAGGACTGGGCCGCGATCTCGACGTGCATCCAGGATTCGTTCACAGCGCCGTTGACCGTCGAACCGATCTCCAGCAACTCCGTCAGCTTGCCCGAGCCGCCCCGCTTGAGGCAGACGACGGGGTGCACCGCGAGGTTGACGTTGTATCCGGCGCTGCCGAGGCCTTGGGTTACAGAGTCGACCAGAAACGGCATGTCGTCGTTGGCGATCTCGATGACTGTGTGAGGCGAACTCCAGCCGTCCGCCTTGGCGTCGGGGTTGAAAACGCGGATGATCGGCGCGCCCGGCTTTCTTTTCTCGGCAAATTGCAAAAGGCTCATGGCCGCGCCGCAAAGGTTTTCGACGCTGACGTCGTTCACGTCCTCGGGCGCCACCCGTTCGTAGTAGCGATGGACGAAAGCAGCCGTACTGGCTGCTTTTTTCTTACCCATGGTTTTCTGGAGATGCTTGACGACCTGCTTGATCCGGTCGTCCTTTTGCTTACGCGCCCTGGTCAGCATTCACTACCCCCGTCGCATGATCTTGCCTCTGCTTAAGCGCGGTCAATCATTGCCTAGCGCATTGATATTGCCGCGAAATAAGCGCTTGCCATCGCTTAGCACCGTTACCATGCCCGCAACGAACCCCGCTGGCAAGTGAAGCCGCGCGGTGCAATTGGTTGACGATTACGCAACGGATGGTAAAACTCTCGCCGCAATTCCATCGGGAATCGTTGGCCGGCGTCAGGCGATCCCGCTCTAACTCGGCGCGGCATGGACGAGGCACGGTTCGTTGTTATTCAGAATTTCCGGCATTTTCAGCCTGCTTGCGCTACTCGCAGCCGGACCGGCAGGCGCGAAAGAAGAGCTGAAACCCTTGTGGGAGCTGGGCGTCGTGGGCGCAACGGGTTTTCTGCCCGACTACCCGGCGGCGGCGCAAAGCCATGCCCAGGGCGCCGTGCTGCCCTATTTCGTCTATCGCGGAGATTTTATCCGGGCCGGCGACAAAGGCCTTATCCGTGGCCGTTTCATTCATACCGACCGGGTGGAACTGGACATTTCGCTGGCCGGCTCGTTTCCGGTCGAATCCGATCACAACGCAGCCCGCGACGGGATGCCCGATCTCGACTGGCTGGGCGAAATCGGACCGCGCCTGCAGGTGACGTTGGCGCGCGCCGCAAGGGACGCGAAAATCGACCTTGAATTGCCGCTGCGGGCCGTCTTTTCCACCGATTTTTCCAATGTGGAATTTCAGGGCTTCATTTTTGCGCCCGAGATCGCCTATCAGCATGCCAATTTCCTGGGCCGGGACCTCAACCTGAAGCTGGGCCTCAGCGCCGATTTCGCCAGCCAGGATCTTGCCGGGTACTTTTATGACGTCCCCGCCACCTTCGCGACGGCATCGCGCGCAGCCTATACCGCCGATGCCGGATACATGGGCGCCAAACTGCGTCTCAGGGGATTGAAGCCGCTGGGCACCCGCTGGAAGGCGTTTGCCGCACTGCAGGGCGATTTTCACCACGGCGCAGCCAACGATCCGAGCCCCCTGTTCAAACAAAAATCCAACGTCAGCGTCGGTATCGGCGCCATATGGTCGTTCTGGCAATCCGACGCGATGGTGCGCAACGGCGAGCCCTAGGACCAAGCCAAATCCGCGGGGCTTGCATTATTTCGGCTGAATTCCGACAATCGGGGCAGTGAATTCGAGTATTGATTGGAGAAATGGCCATGAGCAGCGCCAACGTCAGCGCCCAGATCAGCCGAGTCTTCGACCAAATCCCCGCGGATGTCCGTGAAACGCTCACCGACCGGCAACGCGACGCCCTGGTCGGCGTGCTGCATAACGCGGGCTGGCGCAGGGATCACGCCGTCAACATCCGATTGAGCCTGCCGTTGGTGTTCACGCGCATATTCATCACGATCGTTGCGGGCGCGGAACGACGCGACGTTGGCCGCCTGGCGTCGGACCGTCACGGCCACCCGCTGCGCACCGCCGGGAACGCCCTGTTCGTCGTCTCGACGGCGGTGATCATCTACGCCATCGCCCTGGCGGGCGTGCTGGCCTACTCCTCGATCATCGAATTCTAGGAACGGCGGCGGCCTAGTCCATCAGTTGGAACAGGCTGTCGAGGCGGGCCTTCAGGTCTTCGGCTTCGATCGGTTTCATGAAGAAATAGGTGGCGCCGGTGCGCTTGGCGGCGTTGAACGCCTCGACATCGGTTTTGGCCGTTAGCATCACGAACGGCGTGCCGGGATAGTCGGTGCGGAAACTCTCCAGGAACTCGAGCCCGTTCATGTTGGGCATAATCCAGTCGCTCACCACCAGGCCGAACGGCTGTCCGCCGTCCTTGACGATTTTCAGGGCCGCCTGGCCGTCGTTGGCGACGGTAACGTCCGGCACGCCAAGCGAGTTCAGGACCGTCCTGACCAATTCCGCCATGGGCGCCTCGTCTTCGACGACGAGAACCTTGAGGCCTTGACGTTGCTGAGCGTTGAGTGCCATGTCCGTCCCTAATGCCGCCGCGGCGCCGGGTCCGCGGGCTTCAAACGCATGAGGCCCGGCCTGGTAG
>CAYOAD010000060.1:11899-18370 GCA_964401845.1 uncultured Rhodospirillaceae bacterium
ATTGGAGCGGGCGATGAGATTCGAACTCACGACCCTAACCTTGGCAAGGTTATGCTCTACCCCTGAGCTACGCCCGCTTTGCTTTCGAGGCCGGGATAATACGCATCGTGCGCCCGTTTGCAAGTCTTTAACCGCACATCCCGGCCAAACGCCAAATCGTCGGCTTCGGAGCGCCCGGACGTGGCGGAAAAGGCTTGGGCGCCCGCGCCGTCGTGGGTATGTTGCGGACCCTGACCATGCCGCCTGATCGATGGAGCCCAAGAGTCATGCCCACCACGGAAGAAGAGCTGCTCACCCGCCTGGGGGAACTGGGTATTGATACGACGACCGAGCGTCATCCACCGCTTCACACCGTCGAGGAAAGTAAGGAATTGCGGGGAAATTTGCCCGGCGCCCATTGCAAGAGCCTGTTTCTCAAGGACAAAAAAGGGGCGTTTTGGCTGATCGTCGCGGAGGAGGACCGCCCGGTCGATCTGAAAACGCTGCACAAGCGAATTGGTTCGGGCCGGTTGTCGTTCGGCAAGCCCGACTTGCTAATGGAACTCCTGGGCGTGCGGCCGGGCGCGGTGACGCCGTTCGGTCTGATCAACGATACGGAATGCACCGTCAATGTCGTGCTTGACGCGGACATGATGGCCAACGACCTGCTCAACTACCACCCGCTGCACAACGAAGCGACCACGGCCATCGCGTCGGCTGACCTCGTCCGCTTCATCGAAGCCACGGGGCACGCCATCCAGCAAATCAAACTCGACGGTCCGCTGTGAGGGTTGGCCGACGGCGGCCCGCCCGTGCTATCCTTGTAAGATGCGCCGGGCCCACCATTTATCTGGGTGATAATGTGGTGTCAGTTTCGTCGGAAATGTCTTTTGCCATGAGCCGCCCCAGCGATCCAACGCGAGAAGAATAGAGAGCATGGAAGAACTACTCAGCCAGCCGGACGGCCAAGCCGGACTAATCAAGGAATCAAGCGACGCCACGTTCGTCGAGGATGTCGTACAGGCCTCGACCGAGGTGCCGGTGATCGTCGACTTTTGGGCGCCCTGGTGCGGTCCCTGCAAGCAGCTGGGCCCGGCTATCGAAAAGGTCGTGACCGCCGCGGCCGGCGCCGTCAAGCTGGTCAAGATCAACATCGACGAAAATCCCGCCGTTGCCCAACAGCTGAGAATACAATCCATCCCCGCCGTCTATGCCTTCAAGAACGGCCAGCCCGTCGACGGTTTCGTCGGCGCCCTGCCGGAGAGCCAGATCAAGCAGTTCGTCGAAAAACTGGCTGGTGAAATCGGCCCGTCGCAAGCGGAAACAGTGATGGCTGACGCCAAGGCGGCGCTGGACGACGGCGATTATGCCCAGGCCGCCGGTCTCTTTGGCGAAGCGCTTCGCCTTGAAGCGGGCAACGCCGACGCGCTGGCCGGGCTTGCGCAGTGCTATATTGGCGGCGGCGATTTGGAGCGGGCCCGCCAGACCCTGGAGATCGTCGCGCCGGAAAACGCAGACGATCCTGCCGTGGCCAGCGCCCGTGCCGCCTTGTCCTTGGCGGACGAGGCGCAGGAGGCCGGCGACATCGCGCCCTTGGAGGTCAAGGTGGCGGCGGACGACAAGGACCACCAGGCGCGTTACGACCTGGCTCAGGCCCTGGTGGCGGCGGAGCGCAAGATGGAAGCTGTCGATCATCTGCTTGCCATTGTCCGCGTCGACCGGGCCTGGAACGATGACGGCGCCCGAAAACAGCTGCTGAAACTGTTCGAGGCGTTCGGACCCGAGGACGAGGCGACCATCGAGGGCCGGCGCCAGTTGTCGTTGATCTTGTTCTCCTGAATCGGATACCGCCATGAAACGGCTGGAGCAGAAATGACGGAAGGCCGCCAAGACGTCGGCTTCGATCAGCTGTCCCGAACCATCGCAATTTTTCCGTTGCCGGGCGCGCTGTTGCTGCCGCGCGGTCAGCTGCCGTTGAACATTTTTGAACCCCGGTATATCGAAATGGTGCGCGACGCCATGAACGAAACCCACCTGATCGGCATGGTTCAGCCGAAGGATCCCGAAACCGCCGAGCCGGAACCGCCGGTTTATCGCACGGGCAGTTTGGGACGCATCGACGCCTTCGAGGAGACGGATGACGGTCGCTTCCTTATCACCCTGACGGGTCTTTGCCGCTTTGATATCGTCGAGGAATTGCCGCAGGTCGAAGCTTATCGAAGGGCATTGGTTTCCTATGACGGGTTCCGGCGCGACTTCCAAGCCGACGTCACCGCCACTTTCGACCGCCAGCAATTGTTTACGGCGCTCAGGAATTATCTCGATGTCCATGAGCTCGACGCGGACTGGAAAGCCCTGGAACGCATTTCGGACGAATCGCTGATTTCGTCCTTGTCGATGATGTGCCCGTTCGAGCCCCGCGAAAAGCAGGCCTTGCTGGAGGCGCCCGATCTCGGCGACCGCGCGTCGATATTGACCACGCTGATGAATTTTGCCGGCTCTCCCGGTGGGAGCGACGGCCCGGAATCCATGCAGTAGCAACCCACATGTCGGGAAAGAAGAAACCAACCATGGCAGACAACCAAAATACCGTTGACCCCAAGCTACTGGAAATCCTGGTCTGTCCGTTGACCAAGGGATCGCTGGAGTTCGACGCCGAAGCGCACGAATTGATCAGCCGGGAAGCCGGTCTCGCCTATCCCATCCGCGACGGCATCCCCATCATGCTGGTGGACGAAGCCCGCCGGCTCGAGGATTGAGAAAAGGATGTCCGAAATGACTGACGCAGAGCAGGTCAAAATCCCCGCTCCGACCGAAATTCGGCTGAAATCGGAGGAAAAGGTGCTGGAGGTCGACTTTCCCGACGGCAAGTCGTACCGCTTTCCAGCTGAATTGTTGCGGGTCGAAAGCCCGTCGGCGGAAGTCCAGGGCCATGGCCCCGAGCAGAAGAAGATCCTGGCGGGCCGGGCGCATGTCGGGATCACGAGCGTCGAGCCCGTCGGACACTACGCGGTGCGCCTCGTCTTCGACGACCTGCATGATTCCGGAATTTACACCTGGGATTACTTTTACGAGCTCGGTCCGGTCATGGATGAGGTCTGGCGGGACTATCTTGCGGCGTTGGACCGCGAGGGCCTGAGCCGCGAGCCGTAATTTCGATCAAATTCGAAAAACTCAGCTTTTACAGTTGATTAACTGAATAAATTGGGTTGGATTCGAGAACTCAAAACGGCATTTCCGGCCAATATCGGCAGCTAAATTGCTGTGTTGCCGGAAAGACTTCTCCATTAAATTGCAGCGGTTGGATTGAATCGCGCATTGATTACGTATAGCCAAATATCCGGCGGATTTTCGGCTATATTCCGCTGTACAGCAAATTTACGGTGGTTTATCAAGCCGTTAGTATTAATTACTCGACTCGAATCTAGCGCTGATTTTTCAGATTCTCCTGCCCTGAAGGAGCTTCGGCAGCTTCCCCACCGTGCCCCGTGCATGGCGCATGAAAAACCGCTTCAGAAAGGGCATTTGCTGGACCCCCGCGAGACCGACGTCGCGCGCCAGTTTCACCGCACCGATGTCGTTGGAGAACAAGCGGTTCAGCACATCGGTCACCGCCAGGAGCGTCATGTTGTCGAAGCGGCGCCAGCGCTGATAGCGCTCCAGCACGTCCGCCGCGCCGATATCAAGGCCCAGACGGGCGGCTTCCACCAGGACTTCCGCCAGCGCCGCGACATCGCGCAGACCGACATTGAGGCCCTGACCGGCGATCGGATGCATACCGTGGGCGGCATCGCCGGCCAGCGCCAGCCGCCGGTCGATGTAGCGTTCGGCCAATTGTAACGACAGCGGATAGGACCAGCGCGGACCCTCGATCGAGATCTCGCCGAGATAGTCGCCGAACCGTTTGGCGACTTCCGCCATGAAGGCCGCATCGTCCAGCGCCATCATGGCCGGCGTGAGGTCTTCCCGCTCGGTCCAGACCAGCGAGGAGCGGTTGTCGGGCAACGGCAGGATGGCAAAGGGTCCCGAGGGGAGGAAATGCTCCTGCGCCGTACCGTTGTGGGGCTCGGCATGCCGCACCGTGCAGACGATACCGGACTGGTGGTAGCTCCAGCCGTCCGTGGCGATGCCGGCGGCCTCGCGGCTGGGCGAGCGGCGGCCCTCCGCGCCGACGATCAGCCGACAGGTTATGCGCCGGCCATCGGCCAGCGCAACGCGGGCGCCGGTGCTCCGGCGGTCGAAGTCCAGCGCGGTCATGGGCGCGATCATCTCGAGGTTGGCGACCTCGCTGGCGCGTTTGTGCAGGGCCTGGCGCATGTGGCGGTTCTCGACCATGTAACCGAACGGCGCGCCGTCCAACGCCTTGTGATCGTAATGCAGGAACAGCGGCGAAGCGCCGTCCGTCACGCGGATGTCCAGAATAGCCTCGGCCCGGTCGGCCACCTGCCGCCAAGCGCCAACGGCCTCAAGCGCCTGCTGGCTGGCATGGGCGATGGCCGACGCCCGACCGTCGTAAGGCGCCGACAACATGCGCGCGGGATCGTCGGTATCGATGACCACGGCGCGTAATCCGGCATCCGCCACGGCAATGCCCAGCGCCAGGCCGACCATGCCGCCGCCGTTGATCAGCACATCGCAGTCGTCACCGGCCGCTGCGGCCGGATTTTCCTCGTTCCTATCGGACATGGTCCAAACATTGGGTATGGCGCCGGTCTTGTCCAGTGCGCGTAATTATTTTGCGCCGCCGACGATTGCCCCTTGTAGCCGGCGGCGATAATCTTCTCGCCATGAGCAACATCTGGCATGACATGACGGCGCTCGAACTGGGCGCCGGTATCGCGGACGGCGAGATCGATCCCGTCGACCTCACCGAACACTTCCTGACGCGCATTGAGGACGGTGATTCCGATCACAGCGTCTTCATCACCGTGACGGCCGACCGGGCCCGCGCCGAGGCGCGCGCCGCGCGCAAACGGGCCGGCGACGAATTGCGCCGAGGTCCCCTGGACGGCGTGCCGATATCCTGGAAGGACTTGTTCGACAGCGCCGGCATTGCCACCACGGCAGCGTCGGAGCTCTTCCGCGACCGCGTACCCGAGCGCGACGCCGTAACCCTGGCCCGCGCGACGCGCGCCGGCATGGTGTGCCTGGGCAAGACGAACCTGTCGGAATTCGCTTTTTCCGGCCTCGGCATCAACCCGGCGTTCGGCACGCCGAAAAACCCGTTCGATGCGGAAACGCCACGCTGTCCGGGCGGCTCCTCCGCCGGTTCCGCCGTGTCGGTGGCGCGCGGTCTGGCGCCGATCACGGTCGGCACCGATACCGGCGGGTCGGTCCGCATCCCGGCAGTCTGGAACGGGCTGGTGGGCCTGAAGACGACCTCCGGCGTGGTTCCGTCGGGCGGCGTCATTCCGCTGGCCCGGACCTACGACACGGTGGGGCCGCTGGCCAAGGACGTGGCCGATGCCAATGCGCTGTTCGCCCTCATGTGCGCCCGGCCGGCAGCCGACCTGACCGGCGCCGGCGTCCGGGGACGGCGCTTCCTGGTGCCCACCAACTGCGTTTGGGACATCGCCGAGCCCGCCCTGAAGGCAGAGGTCGAAAAAGCCATCGAGGCCATCGGCGCCGCCGGCGGACAACTGGAGCACGCCGCCTTGCCGGAATTCGACGAGGTGACCGATCTGGTCAACGCCGTCGGCAACATCTTCAGCCCCGAAGGTTACGGTGAATGGCGGCACGAGATCGAAACCCAGGGCGACAAGATCCATCACGAAGTCATGCGCCGCTTCAAGATCGCCGAGACCATGTCGTCCATCGACGTCGCCGAGGCGTTCCACAAATTGCGCGGCATCAGGGGACGCTATCTGCAGCGCGTCGCCGGTTATGATGCGGTCCTGATGCCGACGACGCAGAACACACCACCAGCCATCGCGCCCCTGGAGGCGGACAGCGAGGCTTATGCCAAGGCCAACCTGACGGCCCTGCACAACACCCGCCTGGGCAACCTCCTGACGCTCTGCGCCATCACCCTGCCGACCGGTCTGGCCGAAGGCCTACCGACGGGCCTGATGATGTTCGGCACGCCCAAGCGCGAGGCCGCACTACTGCGCCTGGCGGCCGGGGCGGAGAAGGCGATAGCGGCAATGGTATAGAATTGCCTAATTATTAGGCGTGCGTATTTGATTGCCTAATTATTAGTCAAATTCTTAATGGGGAAGGGCCGGATCGTGGGCCCTCTCTTTCTATTTAATATTACTTTTCAACAGCTTATCCCGAAAAATTGAGTCTGGCACGGTCCTTGTAAAGCCGGCTGCGGAACATATAACCGCGCCGCAATGACCTGCCGGCGCTCAAAGAGAGAAGGGATAACCGATGAAACTCGTCATGGCGGTCATCAAGCCGTTCAAATTGGACGAGGTGCGTGAAGCACTCATGGAACTCGATGTCCAGGGTCTGACGGCCAGCGAAGTCAAAGGCTTCGGCCGGCAGAAG
>CAYOAD010000061.1:0-18011 GCA_964401845.1 uncultured Rhodospirillaceae bacterium
ATCAAGGCGGCGAACGCTGATTGCATTTCCGACAGCTTATCGAGCCAGGACGACAAAGCCGCCGCCCTGTCCCGGGTTGCCGCCGGCCTTCGATTCGCGGCCTTGGCGATTTCGCCGAGCGCCGCCTGTAATCCCGCAATGCCGGCGCCGGGCCGGGGACCGTGCAGAACCGTCAGTTCCAACTCCCGGACGCGGGCGCGGAAGGCGGCCTCCGCCTCGCCACCCGCCGCCAGGGGATGCTTCAAGGCGGCCAAAAGTTCGACCGGCGTCCAGTCCCCGGCGACGGCGCCGGCGGTCAGGCGGAGATAGGTCCCGACCGGGGTCCGGGCCAAGGGAAGGCCGGCCGAATCGTCGATCTTGATATCCCAGCGGTCAAGTTCCGCCCCGACCTGTCTCGCCAAAGCCCGGTCGGGGGTCACAAGGGCCGCTGTCTTGCCGGGCGTTTCCAGCGTTTGCCTCATCAGCAGGGCGATGGCCCTCGCTTCCTCCTGCGGGCCCGGACAATCGAGCCTTATCAATCCTTCGGTTGCGATAGCCCCAAAGCCTTGCGACCCGTCCCGGCGGGCCGCTGTCTCGGCAGGCCGAAAAGCGGCGTTCAGCAGGCGGGTGCGGGGCGTATTCGCATCATCCCCGCCATCCGGCCACAACGTGACGTCGTGACGATGGACGCCGAGCCGGTCGAGCAGCTGATGCAGGCCGAATTGCGGATGCGCGGGATCGTCCGCTAGTGCCGTCCACGAGTCATCATCCATGTCACGGTCGAGGCCGGGCAGGATTACCGCGCCCCGGGGCAGCCTCGCGATGACGTCCAACAGGTCGGCCGTCGCCGGAATGGAGCCCGTCGAGCCGGCGGCAATGACCGGCCGGTCGGGAGGCTGGTCGCGCCAAGCTTCGCACTGTAGCTGCAGCACCCGGTTGCGCCGCTCGGCCGGATCGGTGAAACCGTGTTCGGCCAGAACGGTGGGCCAGTGCTCGGTCACGATCTTGAGGAAGTCCAGGGTCAACTGCCAGTGTGACGCCAGGTTCTCCGGCACGACCTCGGCCAGGCGGTGGAAATCGAGCCGTTCGGTCTGCACCTGATCGATCAGGGCGGCGAGGTCGCGCGCCAGACGGGCCGCCTGGGCGGCGTCCATGGCGGGGCCCGGCGCCTCATCCGTGGCCCCGCGCCTGGCTTCGTTGAAACCGAGGATCAACTGGACCAGCAGCAATTCCCGTTTGAGGGCCGGGATACTTTCCGGTAGATCGAGCAATGCTCCCCCCAGACCGCCAGCCGGGTCAGCCGCGCCGCTGAGCAACAGTTCATCCTCTTCGACATCGCCGATCGGCCGGATCGCCGGTAACAGCATCGCTTCGCCGCCGCCCGCCCTCAGGAACGCCTCGGCCAAGCTGCGGCAGGCGCGCCGCGTCGGCACCAGGATCAGAAGTTCGCTGAAACCTAAGGGATCGCCGCCGTAACGGTTGAGCAGACCTTCGGCCAGGGCATCGACGAAGGCCCGCGCCGGCGGGATGGTGAAGACGTTCCGGCGGGACGCGCTCATGGTCGCCCGCGGGGAACAAGCAGGGTCTCGGCCTCGGCCAATCCCCCGGGCGTCCCGACATCCATCCACGAACCTTGATGGCGCAGGCCGAACAGCCGGCCCCGCCGTTCCGCCGCGTCAAACAAGGGAATAATCGAAAACGCACCGTTCGGCGTCCCTTTGAAGAGACGGGGATGCAGGATGCGAACGCCAGTAAAGACATGGGGCGCGGGCTGGCCCAGCGAGCGCTCCAGCCGCCCGTCCCGCTTCATGCGGTAATCGCCGTTTCCGGCGTGGGCGATGGCCCGGGCCGTCGGGTGCAGCAGAAAGAGGGCGTCCATGCGCCGGCCGTCCCAGGCTTCGGCCAGCCGGGTCAGGGCGTTTTGCCCGGTGTCGGTCCACAAGGCATCGCTGTTCAGAACGAAGAAGGGCTTTGGCCGGTCGCCCCCGCCGACCAGGCGTTTCAGCGCCTTCTTGACGCCGCCGCCGGTGTCGAGCAGCTCGGCGCTTTCATCCGAATAGCTGATGGCAAGGTCGCCACGCCGGTCGAGGTGGCGCCGCAGCATGTCGCCACGGTAATGAAGATTGACGATGGCCCTCTCGATGCCGGCGCCGACAATGTGGTCGAGGGTGCGGTCGATCAGCGTCCGGCCCGCGGCTTCGACCAGGGGTTTCGGCCGCCGGGTGGTCAGCGGCCGCATGCGCAAGCCCTTGCCGGCGGCCAGCACCATGGCGATTCCGGAGGTCTTGCGCGCCAGTGCGCTCATGTGCGTTTGTCCTTTGGTACCACCCGGTCGAACCAGCGGCGCAGGTCGGCCGCCGCCGGGTGATCGAGATCGCGTTCCAGCAGGCGCCAGACGCGCGGCATGTAGTCTAGATAACCGGTTTTGCCGTCGCGGGCCGCCAGCCGGGAGAAAACGGCAACGATGC
This sequence comes from uncultured Rhodospirillaceae bacterium, assembly GCA_964401845.1. Lineage (GTDB taxonomy): Bacteria > Pseudomonadota > Alphaproteobacteria > UBA2966 > UBA2966 > CAYFKJ01. The sequence goes on from CAYOAD010000061.1 coordinate 2,448, forward strand.
GGGCGTTGCGTTGAACGCCGAGGATGGCGAATTCATCGCGAAAGCCCAGCGCTTCGTCACCGGCCAAGCCCTTGGCCGCCAGAAAGCGTTGGATCATGGCCTCGGTCAGGTCATCAGGGACATCGCGTCGGACATCGCGCAGCAGAGAAACGAGATCGTAGGCCGGTGAACCGATCAGAGCACCCTGGAAATCCAACAGTCCGACACGGGCCAGGCCGGCCCGATCAGGCAACCAAATCAGATTGTCGGCCATATAGTCGCGCAGCACGACAACGGAAGGGTCGGCCAAGAACTCCGCCGACACCCGGCGCCAAATCTCCATGTACTCGGCGGCGTCTCCGGTATCGGCGTCGATACCGGCATGGGGCAGGAACCACGCCGTCAGCAATTCCGAATCGGACACCAGGGCTTCCGCCGTGTGGTGCGGCAGATCGCCGGGCGGGGCGTGTGACTGCAGGTCGACGAGTAGATCGACCGCCGCTTCATAGAGCTCCGGTTCACTCGCGCCTTCGGTGATTGCCTGGTCATAGAGCGCGTCGCCGAGATCCTCCAGCAGGACAAATCCCGCCTGCTCGTCCGCCGCCATGATGCGGGGCGCGGAAAAACCGCATTGCCGCAACCAGTCAGCCACGGCGATGAACGGCCCGACGTCCTCCCGGGGCGGCGGCGCGTCCATCAGGACGGCGGTTTCGGCGTTCTGATGAAGCCGCTGGTAACTGCGAAACGAGGCGTCGGCGGCCAGCGGCGCGGCGCGGGCATCCGCCCAACCGGCCCTTTCCAGCAAATGCAGACGACGCTCGGCGCGTTCGGTCGCGGACATGACGGGAAGATCCGTCATGCAGGCTCGCCCAGGGCCGCGAAGCGCTCGGCGGCGCGGCCAAGAAGCCGGATCACGGCGGTTCTGGCATCCGGATCGTCGGCTGCGCCCAGTTCCAGGTCCAGACGGTCGGGCGGCAGCGCGCCGTCCAGGCGGTCGGGCCATTCAATCAGGGTAACGGCCTCCTCGAAGGCTTCTTCCAAACCCAGTTCCGCGGTTTCGGCCCGGCCCTGCAGGCGGTAGAGATCGACGTGCCAGACCGCCGGGTCAAGTTCGTCGTAAATTTGCACAATGGTAAAGGTGGGGCTGGGAACCTCGTCGATGGGCGTCCCTTGAGCGCCACCCAGCGATCGGATGAAGGCGCGGGCGAAGGCCGTTTTGCCGGCGCCCAGATCGCCCCACAGCGCAATGACGTCGCCCGCGGCGGCCAGTGCCGCCAAATCCCCGGCCAGGCGTTCGGTCGCGGCCAGATCGGCGAGTTCGAATTCGCGATGCGGCGGAATTTGCGGAGCCTGGGACATGCCTGATTTGTATCGTGCGTCCCGCCCCTCTGCAACCGGACAAGGAATAACCATTGGGGCCAGGCATGGATGGAAGTTCGACGGTTGGTATGTTAGGACGTGCCTGACAGCTTGTTTTCCCAACCCGGACATTCGACGCCATGACCGACGCCGCCACCGCCGCCACCGACATCGCCATCATCGGCGCCGGACCCGTCGGCCTGTTTGCCGTATTCGAAGCCGGCATGCTCGACATGAAATGCCATGTCTTCGACGTGCTCGAAACCGAAGGCGGCCAGTGCACGGCGCTCTATCCGGAAAAACCGATCTACGACATTCCAGGCTATCCCCGGATCGACGCGGTGGAACTGATCGACAAGCTCAAGGAGCAGGCCGCGCCCTTCGAGCCGACCTATCATCTGGGCGAACAGGTGACCGAAATCGCGGAAATTACCGGCGAAGGCTGGCGCCTGACCACGGGCGGCGGCACCACGGTCGACGCCAAGGCCGTCATCATCGCCGCCGGCGCCGGGGCTTTCGGGCCCAACCGCCCGCCGCTTGAGGGCATCGAAGCCTTCGAGGGCGGCGGCGGCGTCCAGTATCTGGTGCGGCGGCGCGAGGATTTACGGGGCAAGCGCGTCGTGATCGCCGGCGGCGGCGATTCAGCCGTCGACTGGGCGATATCCCTGGCTGACGTCGCGGCGCACGTCTCGGTTATCCACCGCCGGCCCAAGTTCCGTGCCGCACCCGAAAGCGTGCGCCAGATGGAGGAACTGGCCAAAGCCGGCAAGATCGAAATGGTGGTGCCCTACCAGCTGAGCGGTCTGGAGGGTACGGACGGAGTACTTGCGGCGGTCAACGTGGCGACCCTGGACGGGGACGAGCAGCGCATTGAAGCCGACGTTCTCCTGGCCTTCTTCGGCCTCGCCATGAACCTCGGCCCCATCGCAGAGTGGGGGTTGAACCTGGAGCGCAACCACATCACGGTCGACCCGGCGACCTGCGCTACCAACCGGCCCGGCATCTACGCCATCGGCGACATCGCCGATTATCCGGGCAAGCTGAAACTTATCCTCACGGGCTTCGCCGAGGCGGCCAGCGCCGCCCACGCCGCCCGCGCCGTCGTGCGTCCCGATGAGGAACTGCACTTCGAATATTCCACCACGCGCGGCGTGCCGGGCGAATAGGTTCAGTCCGGCGAGGACAGAAAGCGCTTAAGCAGCCGAACCACTTCGGCGGGCTTTTCCTGCTGCACCCAGTGGCCGGCACCGGGGATCAGCTCGACGCTGCGCATATCCTTGCAGGCGCGCGCTTGCATCGCTTCCAGGGCGCCCGGTTTCTGGTAAACCCCCCAATCGCTTTCGCCGGCGATGAAGCAGGCCGGCACGTCGATCGAGCGTCCGGCATGGGGCTGCATCGCTTCAATTTGCTTCGATTCGGTCATGCGGCGGTACCATTGCAGGCCGCCCTGAAAGCCGGTGCGGGAAAACTCGTCCGCATAGACCTGCAACTCGGCATCCGTCAACCAGCCACAGGCCGCGACCTCTTCCTCGCTCGGCATGTATGCGGCCACCGTTTCGGCCATATCGAGGTCGAGGTCCATGACGTAGTATCTTGGCAATTTGGCCAACTCCGCCGCCGTCCAGGCCGTCAGGGGATAGGGCTTGTTGCCGGCCCAGTCAGCGCTCTTGAAATGGTAATAGGCCCGCAGGAATGCCTCGATGCCTTGCCGGCAGTACCGCATGTCGGCATCCGCCTGACGGGTACCGTAGTACCACTGGTAATGCTTGCGCGGCGGCGAGAGATTGGCGAGCGCCTCGTGGATATCGGGTTTGATTTTTACATCGCCGGTGGCCGGACGCTGGGGTGGGCCATCGTAGGGTGCGCTCATCAGGGCGACTCTGCGAAAGACATCCGGTTTGACCAAGGCCGCATGGGCCGCCACCAGCGAACCGAAATCGTGTCCGACAACAGCCGCGACAGATACAACCCCCAAACTTGAGAGCAGCGCAGCGGCGTCGTTCACCAGATTGAGCATGCCGAAGGCGGCGAGGTTGCCGTCGTAGTGGGGATCCCATCCGGTGGTGCGGCCATAGCCCCGCTGATCCGGCGCTACGACAAAAAAACCCGCTTCCGCCAGCGGCACCATCACGCGGCGCCAGCTGAAGGCGAGTTCCGGGAAACCGTGAAGCAACAACAGGCAGGGCCGATCGGCGGTCTCGAACCCTGCCTCCAGGACGTGCATGCGCAACCCATTTACACCTTCGATGAAGCGGGACCGTATGCCCGCTGGTACTATGCTGCTCTCCAAATAATCCATCCCGGCCCACCGATCCGGCCTATTTGCGGTTCGGCGCTTCAAGCGGTAGACGGCAAATGACCGTCGTGCCCTGATCTGCTGCGGTTTCGAGCGCGACGCTGCCGCCGTGCATTTCAACCAGCCGCTTCACCAGGGCGAGACCGAGACCGGCGCCGCCGGACCTGTGGAAAGCGTCAAACACGCCCGCCTGGTCTTCCGGTGCGATGCCTTCCCCACCGACCGCCACCCGAATTTCCATCGAATTCCCGTCGCGCCGGGCACCCAACCGGATTTCAGCATTCTGTCCGGCAAGACCGGCGGCGTTCGCCAACAAGTCATAGAGAACTTGCTTGATCCGGCGTTCGTCAGCTTCGACCGTCCCTTCGGTCCCATTACATTCAAGCACGACCGCGACGCCCGACCGGCGGGCTTTGGGTTCAAATAATTTGACCGCCGCGCGCAACAGTTGGGCGATGTCGATCTCGGATATCTCCAGCGCCATCTGACCAGCGTCGATGGTGGCGAGGTCCAGGATGTCGTCAATCAACGCCATCAGTTGGCCCGACGAGGCCAGGATGTCCTCGACGTTCTTGCGCTGTTGGTCATTGAGATCGCCGTGGTATTCGTTGGCCAGAATTTCTGCAAACCCGATAATGGAACTCAGCGGCGTACGCAATTCGTAGGACATATTGCCGACGAACTCGGAATTGAGGTTGCCGGCCTCCTCCAGGGCTTCCGCGCGCTCCCTTAAAGTCCGCTCCATGCGTGCACTATCCGAAACGTCCAGGTAGGTGTGGAGCATGGCGCCGTCAGGCAGCGGAACGGCGGCGTGGCGCAGGACGCTACCGTCGGGCCGTTCGATCAGCCCGACGCCGGGCTTGCGGTCGAGCGTACCGCGGATGACGGCATCCTTCACCGCGGCCCAATCGTCCGCCTGGCGCTCCCGGGCTACGAACAGATCGCGTGCCGCCTCGGTAACCTCCGAGACATGCGGCTCATCGTTCAAAACCGCCTCGTCAAGCGCCCAAAGACGGGCGTAGCCGGGGTTGAAGAGCTTGAGTTTGCCGTCCGGCCCGAACACCGCCACACCCTCGAACAGATGGTCCAGCGTCGCGCGTTGCACCAGGGCGAGGGTGTTGCGGGCGCGCTCCAGCTCCAGCCGGTCGCTGACGTCTTCGTAGATGAACAGCAGCCCACCAAGGGGATGCGGAGAAATAACCACCCGCAAAGTGGTACCGTCAGGCAGGTGAAGCTGATCCTCGTGCCGCTCGAGCAGCGAGGTATAGAGGTTCATCATCGCAGCCTTGTAGGCTGGGAAATCCGCCTGCTCGGGCAGACGCCTTGATTCGCGAAGTTTCTCCAGAATTTCGGCGTGATCGGGCCGGGTGGCCAGCCAGTTTTCGTCGAGGCGCCAAAGCCGCACGAAGGCGGCGTTGAAGAAACCCAGGCGCCGGTCCGGCCCGAATATGGCGATGGCCGAGCGGACCTGATTGAGGACCTCGGTCTGGGCGTTGAGATGGCGGGTGAGATCGCCGGTGGCATCATCCCGGTCGGTGACGTCCCGGGCATAGCCCGCGACGTCGCCATCCGACATCGGCGTCTCCACCAGTTCAAACGTCCGCCGGTCGCCGGCCACGACGAAGCGGCGGCGTTCGCTCCGTGTTTCACCGCTTTCCCGGGCCGTCCTGGCCAGGGCCCTGGCGTCGCCGTGGGTCAGGCCGGGAACCAGTTCGATGCTGCGCTGGAGGACCTCGGCGAGTGGCGCCTCGACGGCATCGCAGTAGGCCCGGTTGGCCCAGGTCACACCGAGATCCGAGCCGCGGCGCCAGACCGGGTAGGGTGCCGTGTCGAGCAGCGCGCGCAGGCTGTCCGCTTCACCAGCGGCGGCGGCCAGGGATTTCTCATGAGCCCCCAGCAGCAGTTCGATATCGCCGAGATCGCGAAACCAAACAACCGCCGCGCCGCTGGCGGCCAGACCGCCGCGGGTACGGACGGGAGCCTCCTGGTTGACACGCTGCAGCGTCAGGTCGAAGGCGATGCCGTCCGACCGGAGCGCACCGACGGCACGCCGGAACGTGGTGAAATCGTCGATCTCGAAGGCGGACTCGAGGATTTCGATGCCGGCGACCAGAATGGGGTCAAGCCGGAACATACGGCCGAGCTTTTCCGATGCCGCGGCCCGCTCGCCGCCCAGGGGCCAGATCAAATAACCGTCTTCGGCCGTCGCCAGCAAATCCTCTGCCGCGCCGATGACGCCATCCAGCGTGGCCCGCTCATCGGCGACGTCATGGCGAAAGCGCCGGCTGCGCAGCCACATGATCGAGGCGACGCCCAGGGCCAGTCCCGCCAGCACGACCGCGCCGAAAACGACCAGCACCGTCGTTGCGGCGGCCTGCGTGCCGGCCGCCAGTGCCGGCGCCGCTCCGACAAGAAGAGCGCCGGCCGGGATTACCGCAAGGTACCGAAGAAACATGGCGCATCGTACCCAACCGGAACGGATGGGACAAAGCCTCTGCCCGTGAAAAGTCGACTTTAGCGGATTTGACCTTATCGGGTCCGCGCGGCCTTGGACGTTGTCCTACTTCGCCGCAACGACGCCATGCTCGATCAGGCTGTCGGCAAGGGCGATCGACATTTCCTCCGCGCCGATGGGATCCCAATCCAGGACGTCGCGAATAAGACGATCGTCGACATCGAATTTCTTGCCCAGAGACGGCAGCCCGGGGCGCAACGATTTATCGAACACGGCCGCCAGACGAAACAGCCAATCGGGCATGTTGCCGGTCGGAACCTTGTAACCCTTGGCGGCGTATTTCCCATGCAGGATTTTCGCCAGGTCCACCAGCCAGATGGACGTACTGCTGCAGCAAAACCTCTTGCCGGCGGCCTCGGGTGCGGTCATGGCGGAAATATGGGCGCGCGCCACGTCGCGCACGTCGACGATTGGAAATCCTAGGCGCGGGCAGGCTGGAAGTTCCCGATCCAAAATTTTCTTCACCAGCCTGGCTGACGTTCCGGCATGCGCCCCCAGAACCGGCCCCAACACCAGACCGGGGTTGATTACGGACAGTTCCATGTTGCCGGCTTCGGGGCTTTCCATGAAATCCCAAGCCGCCCGTTCCGCCACGGTCTTGGATTTCTCGTAAGGTGCGATATCAGCCGAATCGGGATCGGACCAGTCCTGTTCATTGAAGGTAAGGTTTTCCCGGTTCATGTTGCCATAGGCCACGGCGGCGATCGAGGAGGTCAGGACCAGCCGTTTGACGCCCGCCGCCGCGGCAGCCCGCAGCACCCGAAGCGTACCATCGCGCGCGGGGATAATGAGATCGTTGTCATCCTTTGGCGGTTTTTCCGGAAAGGGCGAAGCCACATGCAGGACGTAGTCGCACCCGGCAAGGGCTTCCGCCCAACCGGCATCGTGCGTCAGATCCGTTTCAACGATTTCAAGTTCGTCGGTATTCTCGAGGTGGTTGGCCAGGGTCTGCCGCACCTCCGGCTCCCGCTTGAGACTACGCACCGTGCCGCGCACCCCATAGCCCGCCAGCAGAAGCTGGTGAATACAGTGCAGCGCGATAAATCCGGATGCGCCCGTTACCAGAACCGTTCCCTTGTCAGGCATGACCAACTCTCCCCAAAAGGTTTTTCCGAGAGCAAATCCAACAACCCAATTAGAACATTTCTAAGTTACCACTTCCCGGATAACCTTCATAGTGCGGTTAGTTCCTAACCTGAGCGCGCAGAGACTGGACCCGGAAGCGCCGCACCAGCAGAACGGCGACCACGGACAAGCCGACCGCCAGGGCGATCCAGATTGCCTGGCCGCCGAAGTCCAGGTAGACACCGAAGAAGGCCGCAGAGGTTAGTCCCAGACCCCAATAGCCGGCCAGGGCGATCAGCATGGGCACGCGGGTATCCTTGAGCCCCCGGAGGGCGCCGAGTGCCGTCACCTGCAGCGAATCGGCAAACTGAAACAGCGCCGCGATGGCCAGGAACGAGACCGCGATGCTTATGGTGGCGCCGTTCTCCGCCAATGCACGGTCGAGGAACAGTCCGACGATTGCGTCGCCGAGGAACCAGAACGCCGCCGCCGGCAGCACGGCGATGCAGATGGCCAGCGCCATGGCGGTCCAGCCCGCCCGGACCATGCCCGGATTATCGCCGGCGCCCACGGCGCGGCCGACCCGCACGGTGGCCGCCTGACCGATCCCCAGCGGCACCATGAAGGCGATGGCGGCGCACTGGACCGCGACGGCATGCGCCGCCAGCTCGTTTGTACCCAAAAGACCCATGAGCAGGACCGCGGCGACGAACATGCCGACCTCGGCCAGCGAGGCCACGGCGATCGGCAGGCCGATCCGGGCGATCTCAAAAAGCTGGGACCAGTCGGCGCGCCAAAAACGGCCGAGGATGCGATAGCGGCGCAACTTCCAATCCGTGAGAACAAACGTCATCAGGCCCAGGAACATGAACGTGCCGACGGTGGCGCTGGCGACGCCGGCCCCCAGCAAACCCATCCGGGGAAAACCGAAGTTGCCGAACATGAGGGTATAATCGGCAAGTCCGTTGACGAGGATGCCCAACAGCGTCACCACCAGCGTCGCCCGCGGCCGGCCATGGGCCGCCAAGAAAAGGCTCAGAACCACGTACCAAAGGGTCGGCAGGAAGCCCAGGATGACAATACGCAGATAGGCCTCGCCGGCGGCGGATAGGTCCGGGTCCTGTCCCAACAGCACGAGGATGCTGCCGGCTTGCCACATCACGGCAACGAACGGGACCGCTATGATGACGGCCATCCACAAACCCTGGCGCACGCCGCGCCGCACCATGCGAAAACGGCGGGCGCCCAAGTGCTGAGAGAGGATCGGCGCCACCGCCCCAAGGAGGCCGACGGCGAACATGGCGAAGAACTCGTAGAAGTGAAACGCCAGCGTACCGGCCGCCAAGGCCTCGGGGCCCAGCCAGCCCATCAGAACCACGTCGGTCGTCAGGATGGCCATGAAGGCCAGTTCGGTCAGAACCAAAGGGACCGCCAGACTAAGCATGGCGCGGGCTTCGCGGCGCCACGGCCGGGCCGGGCCGGAAGACTGTTTTGACATTTCTGCGAACGCGTTCATGAGACTTAATCCACGAATAACAATTATTCCGAAACGCGGCGCGGGTTCCCTCGGGAACGGTGTTATGGCGATGGAGGGGGGAACGTCACGCGCCGGCGCCCGGACCAACGGCCCGGGGCGGGAGGCAGCAAGCTGGTGCTGCGGTTATAAGTGGCAGATGAACATCGCTGCCATATAAGCCCGTCGAACGTCGGCGTCAAGTGGCGGGCTGAAACTGGATATCAGAGCGGCGGTTTTTTCGCGTTGTCGCTCAAGCCCCGACCGACATCCATGGCAGCTTCAATGTGGACGCAGGAAGCGCTTGCCTCGCGGAATGCCATGAGCTTTTCGATGGGAAACTCGACGGCGCCGATGTCCTGGCGGTTCTTCAGGCGATCCCTGGATCGTGCGGACTTGTTGTCATCCATTGCAGCCTCCCGTCCCATTTCCCGATCATAGGCGATGGGCGGCCGGAACGACAGATATTCCGGGTTCGGTACAGGTTCGACCTGTCGCAGGCATAGCTGATAGGATGGGTTACACAATTGACGGCAGGGAGGCGGGGACAATGCCCCAAGTCGCTTCGGAACTTCGTAGCCGCTACGTACCGCCGGATCGCATACCGATCGTTGATCTGGCGCCCCTTCTGGTCGACAACGATCCGGCACCGGTGGCGGCGGATATGCTGCGAGCCTGCACGGATCTCGGGTTTTTCTATGTCTGCAATCATGGGATCGAGGAGGAGCTCCGCGTGCGCTACTTTTCGGCGGCGCAGGAATTCTTTGCCCTGCCGCAGGAGCAGAAATTGGCCGCCGATGTCCGCGCATCCAAGGCCCATCGCGGCTACTTTCCCATTCATGCCGAAAACAACGATCCAGGCGGCAGCGTCGACCTGAAGGAGGGTTTTGACATCATGGCCGAGCACGCGCCGGATGACGAGCGGGTGCGGGCGGGATTGCCCTTCCACGGACCGAACCGCTGGCCCGACGGGCTGCCCGAATTTCGCGCAACAACAATGGCCTATTACGACGCGCTGACGGACTTGTCCGGAACCATGATGCGGTCCATCGCCGTCGCCCTGGACTTGTCGCCCGGTTACTTCGACGGCAAGCTGGACGGTCCGCTGGCCATGCTGCGGATGCTTCACTATCCACCCCAGACAGGGACGATCACCAAGCAGGAAATCGGTACGGGCGCGCACACGGATTACGGATTGCTCACGATCCTCGCCCAGGACGACAACGGCGGGCTGCAGGTGCAGACGCAGGACGGCGACTGGATCGACGCGCCGCCCATACCCGGTACATTCGTCGTCAATATCGGTGATGAACTGCAGCGCTGGAGCAATGACAAGCTGAACTCAAATCCCCACCGCGTCATCAACACGAGCAACAAAGACCGCTATTCCGCGCCGTATTTCTTCCACGCCGCCTACGACACGGTGATCGATTGTCTGCCGACCTGCCACAGTGAAGACCGCCCCGCCGAATATGAGCCGATAACAGCCGGCGAGTACATGTGGCAGCGGTTTGCGGCCACGTTCGCCCATCACGAAAAACCTTAATTCCATCCGGCCCCGGCCGTTCTCCGCCCATGCGGACAACTATGGCCGCCCGAGCGGTCAAACCCGCCATCAAGGCATATGATTTTCTGTTGGCTGGACATTCCCGTCCAACCAATAGGAGCAGCGAACATGTCGGACACAGCATTCAAAGTGGCGGCCGTTCAGGCAGCGCCGGTGTTTCTCGATCTTCAGGGCTCCGTGGAAAAGGCCGTCCGCCTAATCGACGAAGCCGGCGCGCAGGGCGTCGATCTGATCGCCTTTCCCGAAACCTGGATTTGCGGCTATCCCTGGTGGATCTGGCTGGGCGCCCCGGCCTGGGGCATGCAGTTCGTCGGCCAATACCACCAAAACTCCATCGCCGTCGACAGCCCGGAAGACAACCGGCTGCTCGACGCCGTCCGGCGCAACAATCTGACGGCTGTTATCGGCGTATCGGAGCGCGCCGGCGGGTCGCTCTATATGGGGCAGTGGATTTACGGACCCGACGGCGAGCCCATCGCCCGGCGGCGCAAACTAAAGCCCACCCATGTCGAGCGCACCGTGTTCAGAGAAAGCGACGGCAGCCACATTGCCGTGCACGACAGCCCGGTCGGCCGGCTCGGCGCGTTGTGCTGCTGGGAGCACCTGCAGCCGCTGACCAAGTACGCCATGTACGCCCAGAACGAACAGGTTCACGTCGCCGCCTGGCCCAGTTTCAGCCTTTACACGGGCGCCGCATATGCCCTGGGCCCGGAGGTCAACACCGCCGCCAGCCAAATGTACGCCGCGGAGGGACAATGCTTCGTGGTCGCGGCCTGCGCCACGGTGAGCCCCAAGATGGTCGAGGTGCTGTGCGACAGCCCGGACAAGCAGCAGTTCCTCCAGGTCGGTGGGGGACACGCCCGTATCTTCGGGCCCGACGGCTCGCCATTGGCTGATCCGATAGCGCCCGATCAGGAGGGATTGCTGGTCGCCGACATCGATCTGGCCATGATCGCCTACGCCAAATCGGCGGCCGATCCCGTGGGCCATTACAGCCGGCCCGACGTCTTCCGTCTGATGTTCAACGACACCCCGAGCCCCGTCGCCATGTCGTTTGGGGACGGTCTGGCCGTCGTTGAAAGCAGTGAGGCGGCGCCCGAGGAAGGGGAAGTCCTTTCCGCAGCCGTCTGAACGGGCAGCCCGGCGGTTCGCCGCCGGGCTCCCAAATCGCGCCCGTCCCGACTTGACTGTATGAGCGGTATTTCACCGCCGCGGCTGTGCCGGCTTTGACCTCGGCACCACTGATCCCTAGTCTGGTAGGTACTATTCGGTGAACCGGACGGGGAACCGGCAATTGGCACAGACCTACCGCACCGACGACGTCCACGCGAGAGACCGCTTCGCCTATTGGCGGGAAGCCATCTGCGACGCCTACGTCCATCTCGGTTGCGAAACCCGGCAACGCGCCGGCTTCGACGGCAGGATTTCGTTACACGAACTCTCGTCCGTACGCGCGTCGTTCGTGGCAAGCGATGCACAGCACGTCTACCGCCGCCGCAGGGACATCTCGCGCGGCACCGAGGAGTTTTTCCTTCTCAGCATCCAGATGCGCGGAATCGGGCGTATCCAGCAGCATCAGCGTGAAGCGATCCTGACGCCGGGCGACTTTGCGCTTTACGCCAGCACCGATCCTTATGAGCTCGTCTTCGACAATCCGTTCGAGCAACTCGTCATCCAGGTCCCCAAACAGGCCGTCATCGACCGTCTGCCGATCGCCGACATGCTGACGGCCAGCGCGATAAGCGGACGGCGAGGGGCCGGAAAACTGGTGTCCGATTGCCTGATCAAAATCGCCGCCGGAGCGGACCGGGTGGAGCCCGCCTGCCAGACCCACATCTCCACGTCGGTCATCGATCTTCTTTGCAGCGGCTTGCCGCTGGTGAACGGCCGCACGCCCGAAGATACCGGGCCGCAGGATCAACTGACGACGCTGCGTATCGAGGCGTTCATCGCCTCAAATTTGAAAAATCCCAGCCTCAACCGTGCCGATGGTCGCGACTGGACTGAATATGTCCGTCCGGCGGATCAACGAACTTCTGGCCAAAACGGGAACGTCGATTACGCGGCGCATCCGGGAGGCCAGGCTGCAGCACATCCGGCGCGAGTTGGCCGACCCCGCCTGCAGGCATATTATGATCGGCGATATCGCCATCAAATGGGGCTTTGCCAACCTACAGCATTTCTCCCGGGCGTTCAGCAGCCGCTACGGCCGCTCTCCGCGGGCCTATCGGTCGGCCCAGTTCGACCCTAGCAAGGTCTCAGATTCCAACGAACCCGAGACTGCAAACCAGCCAGGACCGTAATACCTTTTCGTCCTCCACGATGTGTCGGGGCAATAAGGCATAATCTTTCTTCACAGGCGCTTTGGGGAAGTACTTGAGAGGCATCGCGCCATTTGCAAAGGCCTCCTCAAGATGGTCCGGCGACAACTTGAGGGCCAGCCCCGCCGGTGTCAGTGACATGAAGATCCGCTCCCCGGCATAGGCGGCGGCGCCGCTAAAGAAATGTTTGCAGATGATTTTGTCCGGAAGCGCCTGGCGGTCGATGAGGTCCCGCAGGTCGGTCAAATATGGTTCCGCCATGGCGCGGTCTTCCTTTTCGGGATCATCCCGTTCCTACAAACGGGGATAGGGCGTTTTTCGGCCGTCTTCAGCGTCGCCGGGGATTTCGTCTGCCGCTTGATGGCCTCTTCGTCTTCGGCGGTTTTGCGCCGCAGGACGTCGTCGAAATCGGCGGAAAGACATTATCGCAGAACCTCTTCTCTTGCCGAGGGTGCGCACGAACGCCCGAAGTGGTGCCGACGCAATCGATCCATGGTAGCTTAGCTTCGGGATTGCCGCCGGGAATAACAATAAGACGACGACGCACGAATGCTCTTCAACTCCTATGTTTTCGTTTTCATTTTTCTTCCGGTAGCGCTGGCGGGCTTCTGGCTGTGTTGCAGCCGCCGAATGGGCGAAATGGCGGTCGTGTGGTTGGTAATGTGCTCGCTGTTTTTTTACGGCTGGTGGTATCCACCGTATCTGGCCCTATTGATCAGCTCGATCGTCGTCAATTATTTGATTGGTAAGGCGCTTACGGCCCACAACGGCAGCGATGAAGAACAGGACCGCCAGCACGCCAAGCTCTTGCTCGCCGGCGGCATCGCCGCCAATCTGTTGGCCATCGGCTACTTCAAATATGCGGGGTTTATAGCGGACAGCGTGGCTTCCGTTGCCGGTACTTCCTTCGGCGCTTTGAATATCATCCTGCCCCTCGCGATTTCATTCTTCACCTTCCAACAGATCGCCTACCTGATCGATTGCTATCGCGGTAAGGCCGAAGACAGCGGATTCCGGCGGTATTTCCTGTTTGTCTCGTTCTTTCCTCAGCTCATTGCTGGACCGATCGTACTCCATCGAGATGTCATGCCTCAATTCCAAGCGCTTGGATCGCATCTGCCCAAGATGAAATCCGTGCTTCCCGGCGTGATCTTCTTTTCCATCGGTCTCTTCAAGAAAGTCGTTATCGCAGACCATTTGGCGATTTATGCCGACCTTGCTTTTACAACGGCGAATTCCGCCAACATCACAATTTCGTTCTTTGAAGCCTGGTCTGCGGCTCTAACCTATTCGCTGCAGCTTTACTTCGACTTTTCGGGCTACTCGGACATGGCGGTTGGTTTGGGCTTGATGTTCGGCATCCGTTTACCGCTCAATTTCAATTCGCCTTACAAAGCATCAAGTATCATTGATTTTTGGCGCCGCTGGCACATGACACTGTCGCGATTTCTGCGCGAATGTCTCTACTTTCCCCTCGGCGGAAGCCATAAGGGAGAGATGCGCCGCTACGTCAATCTGATGATTGTCATGCTGCTGGGCGGGCTTTGGCATGGCGCCGGTTGGACTTTCGTGCTCTGGGGCGGTCTGCATGGAATAATGCTGCTGATCAACCACTTGTGGCGGGCAACGATGGCGCCGGTGCGGGAAGCCCGGCGAGCGGTATGGCACCGTCACTTTTGGCGGATAGCAGGATTTCTGCTGACATTTCTCGCGGTGACCGCGGCCTGGGTGGTTTTTCGCGCCGAATCAACCGACGCGGCGCTCCGTCTCTATGCCGGATTGTTTGGATTCAACGGCATCGTATTGCCTCCTCAGATGAGCGGATTAGTCGGCGGACTGGATCAAATCCAATGGCTGACGTTCGTTTCCCTGGGGCCGACACCTCTACTCAAGTGGGAAGCCGTTCTTTGGATTGTCCTGTTGTTGCCGCTGGTTTGGCTGATGCCCAACACGCAGCAACTTGTGACGGCGCAATGGACCGACCACGCCCGGCAGCGCTTTCACAACGTTGCAACTCCGGCCATCGCCGCTATTTCCGGCGTCGCTTTCGGATTGGCCGCCGCGGGTCTCGGCGGATCAACTCAGTTTCTCTACTTTCAATTTTGAGCGGCGTGAAACATAAAGCCATCATAGTCTGGTTTGTATTGGGCGCCGGATTCTGTTTGGGCACTATCGCAACAGTGAACCGAACCGTTGACCCGGCTCGGCTGTTCAGCAGTGGCGAACAGGAACTTGGCGCCGCCACGGCATTGGCGGAACGACGCTACGTGGTCGGCGCCGCCCATTTGGATGTTCGCCTGATGCAGCGATATCTCACGGTCCTGATCCGCCGGCAGCCGGGCGTTTTGATACTTGGTTCCAGTCGGTCTTGGGAGATCGGCTCGAATATTTTTCCCTTGAGTCGGACCCTCAACCAAAGTCTCCCGGCCGCAGACTTCGACGACATGGAAGGGCTGCTGGCGATGTGGAGGGCCCGCAAGCTGCTGCCAAAGAAGGTTGTCATGGGAATCGACCCGTGGATGCTGAACCAGGCCCGCACAACCGGTCTTGGCTACGTCAAGCCCAGCATCGCATATGATGGCGATATCAACACCGCAACTAGCAGCAAGCCGCTTACCTGGCGCAGCGTCAAGGCGATGTTCTCGCTGCAGTACTTCTTCGATTCCTTTCGTGCCTGGCGCAGCCGAACTGGTTCAGCTGACGGCATTACCTACAGATTGGCTGACAGCGACGATTCGGATCATGATGTTCTCCGGCCGGATGGCACTTTTAAAAATCGTCTCTCGGCGTTCGAAAGGCCGGTAGCCGAAGTTGAGTTCGCGGCTGCTCGACATGGTCGGGACAAGGCCTTTTGGGGTTTGGAAAATTTCTCGGCGATAGATCAGGCGGCCCTGGCGAAATTCGATGCGCTGCTGGATCTGCTTCAAACGAACGGAACCAAGGTCGTCA
>CAYOAD010000062.1:0-17988 GCA_964401845.1 uncultured Rhodospirillaceae bacterium
CCGGCCGTCTCGTCCGGGTGGCCACCAGGCACTTCGCGGCCATGCCGGAAATCCCCATCGCTCTATTCAGCTTGGCTTCGATGCCGCTGGGTCCCGCGGGTCAAATTTTCAGGGAAGCGATCATCGATCAGGCGGATTCGGGAGGTTCAGTGTAATTCATCACGGACGCGGCGGCTGGGCGGCTCGGCCTAATTTGGAATCGCTTTAATTGTTGGGGTACCAAACAATAACACTTGCAAATGTAGGGGTATTTCCAGCATCATGCGAACGTCATCAATCTTAGCGAAGCGATCCCCATGCCCCCCAAGGTTACCGGTGAAATCCTACGCCAGACCGCCGAGCGCTTGACCGACAAGCCGGCCCTGGTGTTCGCCGGCGGTTCGATGACTTTCGGCGAACTGGATTGCCGCGCCAACCAACTGGGCAATGCGCTATCGACGCTGGGCCTGGAACGCGGCGCCAAGGTCGCCATTATGGCCCGCAACGTCCCAGCCTATCCGATCAGCTATTTCGGCGCCGCGCGTTCGGGCCGCGTTCTGGTTCATGCCACGACCCGGTATACGGCCACCGAACTGGCATACATCCTTAATAAATCCGACGCCGAGGCCCTGCTGGTCGAAGCGCCGTTCGCAAGCATCGCTGCCGAAGCGCTGGCCGAGGCGCCGAACATGAAGCACGTCGTCTTGATCGGCGATGACGAGGAACGGAACCTGCCGGATGCCCTGGCCTTCGACGATTTCGTCGCGGCCGCGCCCGACAGCCCTCCCGATGTCGAAATCACCGAGCACGATCATTTCGCCATCACCTTTACGGGCGGCACCACCGGTTTCCCCAAGGGTGCGGTGGTCGACCACAAGGCGCGCATCGTCTCCAGCGAAGCCAGCATCACCGGCCAGAACATGGTGGACACGGACGTGGCGGCGATCACCACGCCGCTCTTTCACACCGCCGGCCTGTTCGTCTGGTACCAATCGACCGTGATGGTCGGACAGACCGCCGTCCTCATTCCCGACTGGAGCGCCGCGGCCTTCCTCGGTGCCGTACGCGACCACGGCGTCTCCTCGGCCTTCCTGGTGCCGACCCAGATCATCATGCTGCTCAACGATCCGGCATTTGACGAGGAACTCTTCCGCCGCATGGGCAAGATCACCTATGGCGGCGCGCCCATGCCGCCGGCCCTGAACGACGAAATTCTGGAACGATTCCCGGTACTCGAGCTTTCAGCCAATTACGGCCAGACCGAAGCCTGCCCCCTCACCGTGCTGCGCGTCGACCGGCACCCCGACCGCTCGGCGTCGCTGGGCCAGCCGCCGGCCGGCATGGAGGTTGCCGTCCTCGATGAAGACGGCAATCCGCTGCCGCCGGGCGAGGTCGGCGAGATCGCCACCCGCGGCGACCATGTCATGGCCGGCTACTACAACGACCCGGAGCAGACGGACGCCTTTTTCAAGGGCATGAAGGACGGTTGGGGCTGGACCGGCGACCTCGCGGTGATGGACGAAGCCGGTTTCATATCGCTCGTCGACCGGGCCAAGGACATGTACATCTCGGGCGGCGAGAACGTCTATCCGAAGGAAATCGAGAACGTCCTGCACAGTCACCCCGCGGTGGCCGAATGCGCGGTGTTCGGCATTCCCGATCAGACCTGGGGCGAAATCGGCGCGGCCCATATCTGCCTGCGCACCGGCGTCGAGGCGGACGAACAGGAACTGATCGATTATTGTTCGGAAAACCTGGCGCGCTTCAAACGCCCGCGCGTGCTGCGCCTGGTAGACGAGTTGCCGAAGACGGCCGTCGGGAAAATCCAGAAAAACGTTCTGCGCGAACAGTATCTCGAAAACGCCGCTACTTAAGCCCTATTCGGCCTCGGCCAGCACGACCTTGTTGCGGCCTTCTCCCTTGGCCTTGTAAAGCGCCCGGTCGGCGGCTTCACGCAGTGAATTCGAATCGCCGAACTCGGAAAAATCGGCGGCGCCGCAGCTGAACGTCACTGAGAACTCAGCGGTATCGGAGAAGTGCACCACCCCGGCGAAATGCTGGCGCATTTCGTCGAGTACGCGGATGGCGTTTTCGGCATTGGTATCGATCATGATTGCCGCGAACTCCTCACCACCGACGCGGCCGACGATATCCACCTTGCGCAGGCGCTGTTGCAGCAAACGAGCCAGGCCCTTGATCACCCGGTCGCCGGTCGGATGACCGTAACTGTCATTTACGTTCTTGAAGAAATCGATGTCGATCATGGCGTAGATGAGGTTGCTCTGCGTCCGCCGCGCGCGCGCGATCTCGACTTCCAGTTCTTCGTTAGTGCGAGTGTGGTTCAGCAATCCGGTGAGACTGTCGCGCACCATGAAGGACCTCAGCGTGCGCCAGCGTTCCACCCGCGAGGTCACGGCGGAGACGAGATGGGCCGGATCGATCGGTTTGGTCAGGAAATCATCACCGCCGGCGCTCATCGCCTTCAATTGGCGCTCGCGGTCGCTTTCCGCCGAAAGATAAACGATCGGCATGCTGACGTAGGACTCCTGCTGGCGGATCATCTGCGCCAGTTCCAATCCGCTGCAGCCCGGCATGTAGAGGTCCATGAGGATGATTTCCGGCATGAACGAAACCATCTCCGACATCACGGCCATGGGATCGTTCAGCGTCGCCACCTCCATGCCGGCGGCTTCCAGCACGGCGCGGTAAAAACTGGTCATCGGGGCTTCGTCATCCACCACCAAAACGCGGTAGTGATCGGGCGGTTCGGACGACGTCAGCGTGTCCAGCTGGTCGATCAACAGGCCAACGTCGAAGGGTTTGGTGAAGTAGGCCAACCCGCCCGCGCGCACCGCCTGCAAACGCGCTTCGATATCATCCCGCGTCGACATGAAAACCACTGGCAATTCGGCGCCGAGCTTATCCCGGATCAGCTTCATGGCCTCGATGCCGGCAAGGCGGCCTTCGGGAAAACAATATCGGCGATAACCGCAGTCGGTTTTTTGCGGTTGATGGCCGCCTCTAAATCGGTGAGCCGAAAATAGGTTTCGACGTCGTAGCCGAAATGACCGACCTGAATGGCCAGATTCTTGGCAAAATCCTCGTCGTCTTCGATCAAATAGATCAGTCGGCGCTCGTCGTCGTTGCGCCGCACCGCCGTGGGCCGGGGCGCATCGATGTCGACGGCGCGGCGTTCGCCGGCGTCCTCCATGACGGCGCGCAGAGCGGCCAGGCGGGCCGTGATGGCGCCGCTGGAGGCGATATCGGCCGTTTCCTGAACGGCCTCTACGGCCCGTTCCAGGGCGCGTGAGGCTTCGCTTACGTCATGGAGACCGAAGGTGGCGCCGGAACCGGCCAGACTGTGGGCCAGGCGATGCAGAGTGTCCTGCGCATCTTCGTCGCCGGCGCAAGCCTGCTCCCACGCCTTGTCGATGTCGACAAGGCGTTGGGCCAGGCCGGCGCGAAACGAATCGCGCATCGCCATAAGCTTTTCTTCGAGTGTTTCCTCGACCATCCCTCGCGTCCGACCAGAAGGACCTGCTGAGAAAGATGTCGCGCGAATGCCGGTTCGTCAACGCTTCAGTTGAAAAATCTTAGGTTTTTCAAGGGGATTGCATTATTTGCCCGGCTCATGAATCGGCCAGCACCTTGTCGATCGCCGAGAGCAGATGGGCGGCGCTGAACGGTTTTTCCAAGGTCCCGCAGGCGCCGAATTTTCCCGCAAACGACAGGAAACTGTTGGTCTCCAGCCGGCCGCCGCCCGACATGGCGATGATTTTAACGTCGGGAAAATCGCGTTTCAGTTCGAGAATGGTTTCGATACCTTCGCGTTCCGGCATGATCATGTCGGTCAACACGATATCGGCCGGTGAATCGCGAAAGCTCCGGATACCCGCCAAACCGTCGCAGGCCTCGTTCACGGCATGACCGGCATCTTCGAGGGTGGCACAGAGTATTGTTCGAAAATCGTTGTCGTCGTCGATAACAAGTATGTTCGCCATATTGCACCTGTTCCCGAAGCTTTCCCATCGTCGAATTTTGGACGAGCCCGATGACAAGCCATGGTAACAGGTTCACCTCTGCTTAATCCGAACCGCGCCATCAATTCGGCTCACGAACGCTTGACCCGGCGGTGACGGAATGGTCCACTCCGCCCGCGCCGCTATCGTGATCGCTTGGGGTCGCGAAATGATGCGCGGAGACGGCAATTGTCCGGAACATTGGTAATCACCGGCGGCAGTCGGGGCATCGGTGCCGCAACGGCGCTGGCAGGCGCGCGCGCCGGCTACGGCGTGTGCGTCAATTTCCAGGGACGCAAGGACCGCGCCGACGAGGTAATCGAGGAAATTGTCGGAAGCGGCGGCAGGGCGTTGGCCGTGCAAGCCGATGTTGGCCGGACCGAGGACGTCGAACGCCTGTTCAAATCAGCGCACGACCAACTCGGCCCCATCACGGGTCTGGTCAACAACGCCGGCATCACCGGCCCGAGGGCGCGCCTGGACGAGACCAGCCCCGCCGACATCGCCCGGACGGTCGAGGTCAATCTTACCGGCGCCCTGATGTGCGCCGCCGAAGCGGTGCGGCGCATGTCGATCCGTCGCGGCGGCGGGGGCGGGTCAATCGTAAACGTATCGTCGGCCGCCGCCCGGATCGGCGGGGCCAACGAATGGGTCGACTACGCCGCAACCAAGGGCGGGCTCGACAGCATGACGGTGGGCCTCGCCGTCGAAGTCGCCGGCGACGGCATCCGGGTCAACGGCGTGCGGCCCGGATTGATCGACACCGAAATTCACGCCGCCGCCGGCGCCGTGGACCGTCTCGAGACCATCGCCCCCAGCATCCCGATGCAACGAGCCGGAACGGCCTCGGAGGTTGCAGAAACCATCATTTGGCTTTTGTCGGACAAGGCCAGCTACGTATCGGGCGCCATCGTCGATGTCGCCGGCGGACGCTGATACATCATATATATCAACAGATTGAGAACCATCGATCCAATGCCAGACAATTTAATAACCGCCCTCTGCCAAGCCACACGCGCTGCCGGCGACGCCATCATGAAAATTTACGAAAGCGACTTCGAGGTTCGCACCAAGGACGACGAAAGTCCGGTTACCGCCGCCGACGAAGCGGGCGAGAAAATTATTTTGGAGCATTTGGCCCGTCTGACCCCCGACACTCCCGTGGTGGCGGAAGAAAGCGTCTCCGCAGGGCGAATTCCCGACATTTCGGGCGGCCGCTACTGGCTCGTCGACCCTCTGGACGGCACCAAGGAATTTGTCAGCCGCAACGGCGAGTTCACCGTGAATATCGGCCTCATCGAGGATCGCCGCCCTGTCATGGGCGTGGTTTTCGCGCCGGCCCGCGAACGTCTGTTCTACGCTGCCGGTCCCGGCCGTGCGTTCGTCGAAGAGGGCGCCTCGACGGCCCGTCCCATCGGCGTCAGAGCCGCCGCGAAAGATGGCCTGACCGTGGTTGCCAGCCGTTCCCACCGTGACGCCAAAACCGACGAATACCTTGAACAATTCAAGATCAATGAACTCAAATCCGCCGGCAGTTCCTTGAAGTTCTGCCTCGTGGCGGCGGGCGAAGCGGACCTCTATCCGCGCTTGGGCCGCACCATGGAATGGGACACAGCGGCCGGACATGCCGTGCTAAGGGCGGCGGGCGGACGCGTCGAAACGCTCGACGGCGAGGAATTCCTCTACGGCAAGCCCGGCTTCGAGAACACCTTCTTCGTCGCGCGCGGCGACTGCTAGGCGCCAAGTCCCGCGAGGATCAAAGCCCCGAAACCCGCCAACAGGATCGCCGAGAAGCGGTTTATCCAGACCATGCCGCGCCTGTCGAGGCGCTGACGCAACGCGCCCGCCAACCCTGCCAGGAAGAGCCATCATAAGGCTGAGCCGAGAAACACGCCTACCACCAGGATGCTGGCGTCGAGATATGCCCTTCCCTTGGCGGCCAGTCCGAGGCCCGCGAAGATCGCCAAAAACGTCAAAATGGTAGAAGGGTTGGCCAGCGTGAGCAGGAAGGTGCCGGCGTAGCTTGCCAGCAGCCCCAGGCCGTTCGATTTACCGTTGTTCGCGTTGTCGGCCTTTGGTTTGGAACGCCACGCGCGGATGCCCAGCCAGATCAGAAAGGCACCGCCGCCGAAGCGCAGGAATTCTTGGGCGTCCAGCAGAAATCCCGAAATGGCCGTCAGGCCGAAGGCCGCGACGAAACCGTAGCAGGCATCGGCGCTGGCGGCACCCAGTCCGGAAACGAAACCGGCGAGGCGGCCATGCGTCAGCGTGCGCCGGATGCACAAAACGCCGATGGGCCCGACCGGCGCCGCCACGGCGAAACCGATGAACAGGCCTTCCAGAAACGTACTGCCCATCAAGCCAGCGCTTCGGCGATCATCGCCCATACCCGGTGCGGCACGCGAAGCGGTTCATCGGTAAAACCTTCCTTCAGAACGATTTCGTGGGCCGCGTTGAAGTCGGCTACAGCCGCCTCCTCGAGGCTTGCCCCGATGCCCGCGCTGGCCCGGACGCGCCCCAACCAGGCCACATGGGTGTAAGGCACGTTGAGATCGAATTCGAACGTCTTCACATCGCCGAACCCGGCATCTTCGACGGGTGCGATCCATTGCGGATACCGGCCGTCGCCGCCGTCGTAGATCCAGTCCGGATTGTGGGCCCTGATCAGCGCCTCGGTCGCCGCAACGACCGATCCCGGCAGGGGGAGCCAGTCGAAGTGGGCGATGACGAGACGGCCCCTGGGCTTCAGCAGCCGTCTGACTTCGGCAGCGGTACGGCGGCGATCAAACCAATGCCAGCACTGCCCAGCGGCAACAACGTCGAATGTATCGTCGGGAAAGGGTAGTTCTTCGGCCCGCGAGGCGACCCGCGTCAGCTCGCCGGCCTTGCGCATCTGGGCCGGGTTGAGGTCTGAGGCGACGACGTCCGCGCCGGCTTCCTGCAGGCCACGCGCCACGGTGCCCGTGCCGGATCCGAGGTCGAGGACCCGTTGTCCGGGCCGGCCGATGCCGTACTCGCCCAAACGGGCGAAGAATTCCACCGGGAAGCCGGCGCGATGGCGGGCGTAATCCTCCGAGGTCCGGCCGAAGTCGACGCCGTCGGCGAACGTCATCCGTCGATGACGATCACGTCGTCTCCCGGCGCGTCGGCATGCAGGGCCGCCACCAGGTCGGCGCGCCTGTCCAGCGTGGCCCGCTGGTTGATGTAGCCCTTGTCGGTGATTTCGTTGGCGTCGATGGATGGCGGCTCGGTCATCAGGATCACCCGCCGGATGCGGTTGCTGGAGCCGCCGGCTTCCGCGTTGTGGGCCGCCAGTGTGGACGAGACATGCTCCCTGACTTTGTCGTGGCCGACGATGTCGGCGGGCGAGGCATCTTCGCCCAGCCCCGCCAGTTCACGGCAGGCCGGCAGGTTCGGCCAGGCCAGCAGGCCGATGTAATCGCGGTCGTGGCCGGTGACAACGCCATCCTGCAGCGCCGGACTGGCCGCCGCCAGGACGCGCACGCGCAAGGCGCCCACGGCGACCCAGGTGCCGGAAAGCAGTTTGAAATCCTCCGCCACCCGGCCGTCGAAAGCGATGCCCCTGGCGCCGTCGCTCTTGTCGATCAGACGCCCGGCGTCGCCGATGCGGTAGAAACCTTCGTCGTCGAACGCCGCCTTAGTGAGATCGTCGGCTTTCAAATAACCCGGCATCACGTTGGGCCCATTGACGCGCAGTTCCATCTTGTCACCCGACGGCACCATCTTGATCGTCACGCCTGGTACCGGCACGCCGATGTTGCCCGCGCTTTCCAATTCGAAGTGCGCGGAGGTCGAAAGCGGCGAGGTTTCCGTCGACCCCCAGGCCGACGTCATCATGACCCGTTCCCCGCGCGAGGCGACGGAGAGCGCTTCGAGCCTTTCCCACAAATCCTGCGGCAAAGCGGCGGCGGCATAGAAAATAAGCTGCAGCTTGGCGAAGAACATGTCCCGAAGCTCGTCATCCGCCTCCAGGTAGGGCAGCAGCATGTTATAGCCGGCGGGAACGTTGAAATAGATGCTGGTGGAGACGTCGCGGATATTGGCGATGGTTTGTTCGATCAGGCCAGGCGCGGGCTTGCCGCCATCGACGTACATCGTGCCACCGTTGCGCAGCACCAGGTTGAAGTTGTGGTTGCCGCCGAAGGTGTGGTTCCAGGGCAGCCAATCGAGCACCACCGGTGGCTCGTCGGCCAGGAAGGGCCAAGCCTGAAAGAGGCTCTGCTGGGAAGCGCAGAGCATTCTTTGCGTATTGATCACGCCCTTGGGCAGGCCCGTCGAGCCCGAGGTGAAGAGGATCTTTGCGATGGTGTCGGAACCGACCCCGGCGTAGGCGATCTCCACGGCATCCAGGGGTATCGTTTGCACCAGATCGGCGAAGTCCGTTGCAGCCACGCCATCGGGTGGCGCGGCGCTGACGACAACCTCGACGCCCTCGAGATCAAGACTGCCCAGGGCTGCGGCGAACATCTCCCCGTTGGCGGCGTAAACCAGGCCGGGCCGGCAAAGATCGAAGATGTGCTTCACCTTGGCGTGGTCCTGGCTCATCAGCGAGTAGGCCGGCGAGACCGGGACGACGGGCACGCCCACCTGCATCGCGCCCAGCGCCAGGATGCCGTGATCGACCGCATTGCCCGAGAGGATCATAACCGGCCGGTCCGGGCCTAAACCCCGATCCAGCAGTGCCTGCGAAATCGCATCCGCCGACTTGCGCGCTTCGGCGTAGGACAACCGGCGCCAACCACCCGCGCCTTCGCGTTCGGCGAGGAAGGTCGCTTCGGGCGTCTGCTCCGCCCAGCGCCTCAGCCAGACGGAGACTTGCGTGTCGTAATCGCCCAAGGGGTCGCGCGAGGATAACAACACCTCGCCGTTGTCGCGTTTGAGGGTTTCGATATCGGGAGTGGCGAACCCGAGGGACGCGCGGGGGGCTTCGGTCATGACTAATTCCGTTAACTCATAGAGACGTGAACGGAGATCATCATATCACCGGATGATCCGGCGCAAGAGCCCTTCCAGCAATTCCTGTTCATTTTCATCCAGCGGCGCGAGCGTTTCGGCCGATGCCGCGCGGGAATGCCGGGCGACTTCGGCGGCCGTCTCCTGCCCCGCCGCCGTCAGGGCCACCAGCAGCAGCCGCTGATCTTCCGGAGAGCGCCGGGTTTCGACCAGGCCGCGGCTCATCAGACGGCGGATTACGCCATGCACGGTGGCGGGCTTCATGCCGCTTTGGCGGCCGAGCTCGTTTTGCGAGGCCTCCCCCAGTTCCATGAGCTTGAGGAGCGCGCCCAGTTGCGGCGGCGTCAGATCGAGACCGCCGGAATTGCGCCGTAAATTCCCCAGGGCCACACCGCGCGCCCGGCCCAAGAGATAGCCGATCTGGTCTTCCAGCCGGTAGGTCGGCGGCTCGTCGAATTTCCGCGCGGGCTCGCTCATGCGCCCTGCCCTGTGACCCGGGCGCGGGCGTCTCCGGGACTTTCGGCGGCGGCGTAGCGCCGGCGCCCCTCGGCCCGGTCGGTCGGCGACTTGGCCATGTTGTCGGGTTCGGGCCACATATCGGGCTCGTGAACGGCAAGCTTGGCGGCCTTCGGTTCCTTTTTGTCGAGGTTGAGGCCGCGTTCGTTGACGGCGGCGGCGGGACCGACCCTGCCGTCGACGGTCTCCAGATCGAACCACCAGCGGTTCTTGGGATTCATTTCACCGTACCTGAGTTTATCGTCGAGCCAGATCAGGAAACGCCGGGTGAAGGGCAGCTTGATCGCCGCCCACATCGCGAGACGATGGTGCAGCAGCCCTTCCTTGTTCCACGGACACATTTTCATGCAGCGCCCGCAGGCCGCACCCTTGGGATTGGTCGTGCGGTACTTGGTACAGCCCTCGGAATCCGGCTTCCAGGTCTCGTAGCCGTTGTACATGATCTTGCCGCCGTAGGGGATGGCGCCGCAGGGGCATTCGCGCGCACATTTCTTGCAGGCGGCGCAGAAGTCCTGCATGCCGAAGTCGATCGGCTTGTCGATCTCCATGGGCAGGTCGGTGGTGACAACGACGGTCTTGAGGCGCGGCCCGACGAAGGGGTTCACCACCATCTCTCCGATGCGGCTCATTTCGCCGAGACCCGCCAGCAACGACAACGGCACATGCTGCACATGGCTGTCGAAGTTGGTATGGGCGCGCGCGGGATAACCCAGGCGCCGGATGTAGTCCGCCATGATATCGGCGATTTCCGCGCCGCGGACGTAGGCCCGGTAGCTCTGCGCCGCACTGACCCAATCGTCGCCGCTGGCGCTGTCCATGGTGTCGAAGCCCTGGTCGATGATTATGACAATGGCGTGGCTGTGGTAGGGCTCGATGGGCTTGCCGTGCTTGTCATGGCTGTACCAGCAGTAATCCTTGGCCTCGCAGATGCCGGTGAGATCGGCGTCGAGGAAATACGACAGCGATTTGATGTGTTCGGCCAGCGTCCGCGGATCGTTGCTGATGGGCGCGACCTCCGGCGCCACCTCGCCCTCCTGAGCCTTGATCAGGTTCTTGCCGACGTGGCTGATGGCGGCCGACAGTGGCGTCTTCTTGATGAAGCGTTTGACCTCGGTCTCCGCCCGTTCGCCGAAATCCCCATGCGCCGCCCGGAAGAACCCGTTTAACCCCTTTGATAGGTGATTTTGTCGTTGCTGATGTGAAAGAACCCGGACCCCCGCAGACCAAGCGGGTCCTTCCATTCGAGGATCGCCCAGTCACCGTCCTCGAAAATGTTTTTGACGAGGCAAACCATCTCGGCCTGGGCAAACTCGTTCACGAACATTTCGCGGATTGCGGCACGTCCCTTTACCGGCTCGTTGGCCACTTGGTGGTTCACCGCGCCGTCGGCGTAAAAGCCGGCCATCTCGTCGGCATCTCCGCGATTGAACGCCTCCACCCAAGCCTTCACAACATCTTTTGGCCGCATCCCGTTCCGCCCCGGTTCAAGTTGATGCCCAATCCCGACGGAGGTTCACATATGCGCCAAACGCCGACAACCGCCGATCCATTATAAATACTTATCTCAGTACGTCGGCGTGCCCACCGCCGGACCTTTTTCGAACACGGTATATCCCAGCGTCTGGTTGAAGGTCCCGTTCATCTCGAACGGCAATTTGACCTGATGCCAGGATTTGTACTCCTGGTTCTCAATGTCGATGGAGCCGCAGCAGTAGATCGTGCGGCTCTCAGAGATGACATCGGCGTTGTATTTGCGAAGATCCGCCTCGGTATGGGCGTAGTTGCCGTCGGAGATGTACTTGCCCGTCATGTCGCGGCCCGCCATGGCGACCAGTTCACCGCCAATCAGGACGAACAAATAGTCGTCCCGGTCCTCGACATAGCGGGTGATGACGCAGTTGGGCCAGTATTTGCTGAAGGGGGGTTCCTGGAACTGGCGTTGGGTGAACATTGCGTCACCTGCGGCCTCCCGGACGGCGGCGATGAATGCTTGGATCCGCGGGTTGTCCTCGGCAGCCTTGCAATCGTGCTCGAACGGCATGTCTACGGCTCCGTTTTCCAACCGAACTCTAGTCAAACACCGAAAAGCCCAAGGTTTGGCTGTAGGTTCCGTTCATCTCGAAAGGTATCTTGACCTGCTTCCAGGTCTTGTATTCGAAGTCCTCGTAATCGACCGAGCCGCAGCAGTAGATCGGCTGTTGCAGCCGGATGACATCGCTGTTGTAGTTCCTGAGATCTTCCGCGGTGTTCATGTAACTGCCGCCGGAGATGAACTTGCCCGTTAGGTCACGGCCGCCCAGGGCCACAAGGTCGCCGCCCATGAGGACGAATTCATAGTCGTCCATTTCCTCGACATAGCGGGTGATGACGCTATTGGGCCAGAATTTGTTGAAACGCCGTTCCTGGAACTGACGCTGGGTCAGGATGCCGTCGCCCGCGGCCTCCCGGACCGTGTCCATAAACGCCTGGATCCGGGAGTTTTCCATGGCGGCTTGGCAATCGCGTTCAAACAACATGTGACCGCATCCGAATTATCACCATACTCACGCGCCCATCACATCGGCCAGCTCGTCCAAACCGTCGACGACGACATCGATGGAGGGGTCGGGGTCGGCTGCGACGGCGGGTTGGGGGCCATCGCCCCACTCCGTGGGACGGCGGATGAAGGCGGTACGGTAGCCCTCCCCGGCCGCCGCCATCAGATCGAGGTTGTGGGCCGCCACCATCATGATCTGGCCAGGCTCCAAATCGAGGTACTTGGCGCCCAGTCGGTAGACCTTGGGGTTCATCTTGTAAACGCCCAGCATCTCGCAGCTGATGACGCAGTCCCACTGGAACGGCACGCTGCGCGAGACGTCCATGATGAGCGAAATACTGAGGATGGTCAGCGTCGACATCAGGTACTTTTCGTGCAGCCGGGCATGGCCGGCTGCCGAATCCGGCCAGGCCGGCAGGTCGTGCCAAAGGCGCGCCAACCGGTCGCGCGCCGCGCCGTCGAGATCACCGAGGCCGAATTGCGGCAACACGTCGTCCAGCACGCCCCGCGAGACGCCGTCGATATTGAGGCCGGCGAAACGCGGGTCCGTCTCGCCCTTCAGTTCGTCACCCAGCATGCCTCTCAGCTGTGCCATGCGCCAGGCGTTGGCGAAGGCGGGCCAGTCGACGTCCCCGCCCGCCGGGCCGACGATGCCGGGGGCCTGGGCGCAAATGCCGGTGTGCCAGTCCAGCACGGTGCCGCCGACGTCGAACGCCAGCGCCTTGACGCCGTCGATATTGGGCGCAGCCGTCATAGCTGCCCCGTCGCGGCCTTGCTGGCCTGGCCGCCGCTCTTGGCCATCTTGTGGTGGTAGGCGTTGAACAGAAGATAGCTGCCGCAGCGCGAGCAATCGACGTCGTTGCCGTAACAGCAGAAGGTCTGTTCAAAATTACCGTCGTCGCCGACGTACAGCGTCAACGTCGTGCCGCGGATAACGCAGTCCGCGCCGTCCGTGCCTGTAACGTCGAGCGCCGTATCAGACAACATCAGGCGCAGCGACGGCACATTGGCTTTCAAGAGATCGGGGTACTTTTGCTTGAGCGCGATCAGGCGGTGCACCACCCCGTCGCGTTCCTCCAGCGTCGGCCAGTCGAGGCCGCTGTCGTCGTCCTTGCAGGGCACGTAAAGCGAGACGGCGATGCCGGCGATGGGCCAGTCCTTTACGACCTCGAAGAATTCCTCCAGGCCGGGCTCGTTCTGATAGGTCACGACCATCTGTACGATGACGTCGGTGCCGTCGTCCGGATCGCGGGCAAAGACGGCGTCATGCACTTTTTTGAACACCCCCTCCCCCGGATCGGATCGTTGACCGCTTCGGGACCGTCCAGCGACACCGTGACGACATGGCCCGGCACGGAGGGTATGCCGTAGGTGCCGTTGGTAACGATCTGGCATTCGTCAAACAGTTCCATGCCTTTCATCACCAGATCGCGGCGGATCATCGGTTCGCCGCCCATGAAGTACATGTATTTGATGGCGTGGCGGTCGCGCAGAATCTCCAGTTGGCGCAGCATGGTTGCGTCGTTCATCTTGTCGCGCGCGCTGTTTGGGTTGCCGTCGCGGAAGATAAAACAGTGGCTGCACTCGAGATTGCAGGCGTTGGTGACGTTGACCAGCGCCACCGGATAATCGCGTTCGCCGAAATCCGTCGGTTCCCTGAACTCCGCCACTTCATTCATTGCGCGATTCTCCCAAGCGTTATTCGACCAGCAAAACTTTGCCGAATCCGGCATTCCCACTGTATGTTTGACCAACTCTGCAGACATAACAAAACAAAACCGCCGCAAAGGTAAGGTTTTTCATCGGGGAGCAGACAATGGGCGAGGGACATTCCTGGACCGCGTTTTATCCGGAAGAAGCGAAGAACTACGACGAATCCGCGATCGGGCACGGCCATCTGGCTGACGTGGTCGGCGCCGCGGCCCAAAAATACGGCGATGCGCCGGCGGTTTCGACACAGCTCTCGACGGGCGCCTTTACGACCATTGATTTCCGTGAACTTGATCAACTGACCGACGATTTCGCGGTTTTCCTCAGGGAGGTTGCCGGTCTGAATGCGGGCGATGCAGTGGCCCTGATGTCGCCCAATTGCATCGACTTTCCTATCAGCGTGTTCGGCATCTTCAAGGCCAACTGCATCTGCACCAACATCAATCCGCTCTACACCGCGCCGGAGATGGAACACCAGCTCAAGGATTCCGGCGCCAAGGTGCTGGTCGTCGTCGATCTGTTCGGCGACAAAGTCGACCAGGTCGTCGCTAACACGGCGGTGCAGCAGGTGGTGAAGATCTCGCTCTTGGACTTCTTCCCGACCATCAAGAAAGCCATCATGGGGTTCGTGCTCAAGCGCGTGAAGAAGATGGTGCCCGAAATGCGCACCGGCCATGTCACGATGCCCGAAGCCCTCAACCAGGGGGCGGCGAAACGCAGCGGCGGCAGCATCGATGTCACCGCCTACCGCGAGGGCGCGACGGTCAACGACACGGCGCTCTACCAGTATACCGGCGGCACCACCGGCCGCAGCAAGGGGGCGGAACTGACGCACCGCAACATCCTGTGCAACGCCGCGACGACGTTTTCCCTGGTCGGCGACAAGATGGAGGAGACGGGCGGTGATTGCACTGTTGTCGCCCTGCCGCTCTACCACATCACGGCCTTCGCCCTGATCATGCTGCCTGGCATCGAATATGGCGCCCATTGCGTCATGATCCCCAGCCCGCGGCCGCCGAGCAACCTGAAGACGGCCTTCGAGAACCATCCGGTCACACATTTCAGCGGCATCAACACGCTGTTCGCCGCCATGCTGGAAGAACCTTGGTTCACCAAGGAAGTGGTCCAACATCTCAAATTCTGCGGCTCCGGCGGCGCGGCCCAGCACGTTGCGGTGGCGGAGCGCTGGGAGGAGTTGACCGGTGTGACGATCAACCAGGGCTATGGCCTGACGGAATGCGCCGGCGCCCTGACCATGAGCCCCGTCGGCAACAACCGCCTCGGCATCGCCGGCGTCCCCGTGCCCGACACCGTCGTGAAGATCGTCGACGGCGACGGCAACGAGATGCCCGCCGGCGAGGAAGGCGAGGTCATCGCCAAGGGGCCGACCGTCATGAAAGGCTACCTCGGCCGGCCCGAGGCGACGGCGGAAACCATCAAGGACGGCTGGCTTTACACCGGCGACATCGGCTTTCTCGATGAAGACGGCTACCTGCAGATCATCGACCGCAAGAAGGACATGATCCTGGTCTCGGGCTTCAACGTCTATCCCAACGAGATCGAGGACGTTATCTCGGCCTTGGACGGCGTCGCCGAAGTGGGTGTCATCGGCATCCCGGACGAAAAAACCGAGGAGGCCGTCAAGGCCTACGTCGTCTCAACCGATCCAAATATCACCGCCGAACAGGTCATCGCCCACTGCGAAGGCTCGCTGACAAACTACAAGCGGCCCAAGCACGTCGAGTTCGTCGACGAAATCCCGAAAACGCCGGTCGGTAAGGTGCTGCGGCGCAACCTCAGGGAGATGCACGCAGAGTGAGGAATTAAATGGTGCCTGGCACCATTTAATCAGGCGTTCACGTCGATCACCGTCCGTCCGCGGACCTGGCCTTTGATGATGTCGCGTGACAGCGGTAGCAGGTCGTCGAAGGGCACGACGTTGGTGGTCTCGTCCAATTTGTCCATGGGCAGATCGGCGACCAGGCGCTGCCAGGCCGTCAGGCGTTTCTCGTATGGCACGAACACCGAATTTATGCCCATCAGGCTGACGCCGCGTAGAATCAACGGCAATACCGTCGTCGGCAGGTCGAAGCCGGCGGCGTTGCCGCAGACCGACACGGCGCCATTGGGCGCGATCTTGGGGATGACGTTGGCCAGGATCTGACTGCCCACGGTGTCGACCGCCCCGGCCCAGGTGGCCCTATCCAGCGGGCGGCCTTCGCCTTCCAATTCCTCGCGCCCGACGAACGAGGCCGCGCCCAGTGACGTGAGGTAATCGTGCGTTTCCGCCCGGCCCGTGCCGGCGGCCACGCTATAGCCGAGCTTGGCCAGGATGGCGACGGCGATGGACCCGACGCCGCCGGCGGCGCCCGTCACCAGGACATCGCCCGAATCCGGCATGATATCCATGTGTTCCAGCGCCATCACGGCCAGCATGGAGGTGAAGCCCGCCGTGCCGATAGCCATCGATTGCTGCAGGCTCATGCCGTCGGGCAACGGCACCAGCCAGTCGGACTTGACCCGCGCCACCTGGGTGTAGCCGCCCCATTCGGTCTCGGACATGCCCCAGCCCGTGATGATGACCTCGTCGCCGGCGTTGTAGTCCGGGTTGTCCGAGCTTTCCACCGTGCCGCAGAGATCGATGCCGGGGATCATCGGCAGGCTGCGCATCACCTTGCCGCGGTTGCCGTTGATGGCGAGGCCGTCCTTGTAGTTCAGCGTCGAATAGGCGACGCGGACGACGGTATCGCCTTCGGGCAGGTCGTCGAGGGTGAGTTCGGTGAAGTCGGCGACGGCTTTGCCTTCGTCGTTCTCGGTGGCCAGCAGGGCTTTGAAGCTATCGGACATGATTTCTCTTTCGGTTTCCAGAATTGTGAAATTTGGATGCTATTCGGGCAGCCACTCCTGAAGCACTAGCTCCAGCGTGACGAAAGTGAGGTTCTTGCCGCGCACGAATTCGCCGGCGAAGGCGTCGCTGTCCCAGTTGGCAACCAGGCCGAACAGCCGGGCGCGCGGGGCACCGTCATCGTCGGGACGCACTTCGCCGGTGGTCAGGGCGATTTCCAGGCCGGGACCTTTGACGAACTGTTCGCGGGCGGTTTCACCGCCGCCGCCGATTTCCAGCACCGCGTCCATGACGCTGCCGACGCAGCCGCGGATTTCGGCGTGAGTAATCGCGTTCTCGGCGCAGATGGCCTCGATGCCTTCGACGAGATCGACGTTGGGCCGGATGCGGGCCGTCAGGATTCGGCCGAAACGGCCGCGCTCGACGACGACGCCTTCCGTGACGTCATTCATAGGGCCGCTCCTTTGGTCGGGTGGAACAGGGGAAAATTGGTTTCCGGATCGTGCCGCGCCTGAAGGTCTACGGCGCCGCTGGAGGTCGCCCAGGCCACCAAGCCGCCCGGACCGATAATGCACTCGCCGGGAATCAGATGGCCGCCCAGGGTATTGCCCTCGGCGTCGAGGAAAATGGCGTGGCAGTGGCTCTTAGGCCCAGTCTCCTCGTCCAAACCGATGATGACGTTGGCGATGGACATGTGCACCGGACAGGGCGGATGGTGAGGCGGCGAAAACGTGGCGACACGGTAGCCCGTCGGATCCTCGTAGCCTGTGTAATAGGAGAATTCCGCGAAGCTGCCGCCGCCCAGCCGCACGCCCGCGGTGGTAATGCCGAGATCGTTGAGCGCCTCGCAGAGACCGTTCAAGAGGTCCGTGCCTTCCGGCAGCACGAGGCGCAGGTCCTCGCCTGCCTCGGCCACTTCGGTCAGCACGCGGGGCTCAATCACCTCGCCGGGATGGGTGACGCGACGCGGTTCGTTCATACTGCTTCCCCCTCGACCAGATCGCCGCGTTCGAACAGCGTCTTGCGAATCAGGTGTTTGGGCACCTTGCCGTAGGCCGACTTGGGCATTTCCTCCCAGAAGAAGTAGCGCTTGGGGTGCTTGTAGCGCGACAGTTCACTGTTGATGAAGCCCGCCAGGGCTTCCTCGGTGGCCCCTTCGTCCGTCGGCACCACCACGGCGACGCCGACCTCGCCCCACTTCTCGTCCTCGATACCCACAACGGCAACCTCGGAGACGCCGGGGTGGGTCAGCAGCACCTCCTCGATCTCGCGCGGATAGACGTTGGCGCCGCCGGAGATGTACATGTCCTTGTCCCGGCCCGTGATGTAGAGGAAACCGGCTTCATCAAGCCGGCCGAGTTCGCCGGCGGTGAACCAGCCGACGCTGAATACCTCCGCGTTGGGCTTGT
>CAYOAD010000063.1:0-17900 GCA_964401845.1 uncultured Rhodospirillaceae bacterium
GATGCCGACGCTTTCATCGAATGCGTCCGGCGCATCGGCAACACGTTCGGCGGCATCAATCTGGAAGACATCAAGGCGCCGGAAAGCTTCATCATCGAACAGCGCCTGCGCGAACTGCTCGACGTGCCGGTCTTCCATGACGACCAGCACGGCACGGCGATCATCTCGCTGGCCGGAATCATCAACGCCATGCACCTCACCGGGCGCGACATCACCGAGACCACCATGGTGGTCAACGGCGCGGGTGCCGCGGGCATCGCCTGCGTCGAATTGGCCAAGGCGCTGGGCATGCCGCACAACAACGTGACCTTGTGCGATTCCAAGGGCGTCATCTACCAGGGCCGCGAGGAGGGCATGAACCAGTGGAAGTCGGCCCACGCCATCGACACCGAGGCGCGCACGCTGGAAGACGCCATGAAGGGCGCCGACATCTTTTTCGGCCTTTCGGTCAAGGGCGCGGTGACGGCGCAAATGGTGACGGACATGGCCGACAAGCCGATCATTTTCGCCATGGCCAATCCCGATCCGGAAATCACGCCCGAGGAAGTCGCCGACATCCGCGACGACGCCATCATGGCGACCGGGCGCTCGGATTACCCCAATCAGGTCAACAACGTGTTGGGGTTCCCTTATATTTTCCGCGGCGCTTTGGACGTGCGGGCCAGTTCCATCAACGATGAAATGAAGATCGCCGCAGCCCAAGCCCTGGCCGACCTGACGCGCCAGGACGTACCCGACGAGGTCGCCGCCGCCTATCAAAGCGAGCGCCTGGTCTATGGGCCCAACTACGTCATCCCGGTGCCCTTCGACCCCCGCCTGATTTCCGAGATCCCGCCCGCCGTGGCCAAGGCGGCGATGGATTCCGGCGTCGCCGGACGGCCGATCTTCGATATGGAGGATTACCGCAACCGGCTGCGCGCCCGCCTCGATCCCATCGCCGGGCCGATGCAGTTGATCCTGGAGCAGGTCCGCGCGCGGCCCGCACGCGTCGCCTTCGCCGAGGGCGAGGAAGAGCGCGTCATGCGCGCCGCCGTGACCTTCCGCAACGCCGGCTACGGCACGCCCATCCTGATCGGCGACGAGGACAAGATCCGCGAGGGTTTGGCGGAGATCGGCCAGTCCGAGGCGCTGGGCATCGAAATCGCCGCCTCGAATTCCGATGAACGGGCCGAGGACTACACCGAACTTCTCTACAACCGGCTGCAGCGGCGCGGCGTACTGTTGCCCGAATGCGAACGCATGATCCGCGTCTACCGCACCGTGTTCGCCGCCTGCATGGTGGCGCGCGGCGACGCCGACGCCATGGTGGCGGGTTCGACCCGTAGCTACAACGAAGTGCTGGAGGATATCCTCCGCGTCCTCGACCCCGCGCCCGACAGCGTCACCTTCGGCCTCTCCATCATGGTGGCCAAGGGCCGCACGGTCTTCATCGCCGACACCACGACGCACGAACGCCCCGATTCCGAGCAGCTGGCGGCCATCGCCCAGCAGAGCGCCGCCGTCGCCCGCCAGCTGGGCCACGAGCCGCGCGTCGCCATGCTGTCGTTCTCAAATTTCGGCAACCCCATGCGGGCCCGCGTCGACGGCATCCGCGCCGCCGTCGGCCTGCTGGACCAACGCAACGTTTCCTTCGAGTACGAGGGCGAAATGTCGGTCGACGTGGCGCTGAACGAGGAATTGCTGGCGCTCTATCCCTTCAGCCGGCTCAGCGGCCCCGCCAACGTGCTGGTCATGCCGGGGCTCTACGCCGCCAACATCTCGGCCAAACTGATGCAGGAACTGGGCGGCGGCACCGTGATCGGGCCGCTGATGGTGGGCCTCTCGAAACCAGCCCAGATCCTACGCACCGGCGCCACCGACAGCGATATCGTCAACATGGCGGCGTTGGCGGCGCATGAGGCGATGCGGTAGGAGAAATTAATCCGCAATTAGTTCGTCATTCCCGCGAAAGCGGGAGTGACGACGGAGGGCGCGTCAGGGCAGCATGAAGCCCCTGATGGTGAAGAAGAGGATCGAGGACAAAAGCGCCGCCAGCGGCACGGTGACCAGCCAGGCTGAAATGATGGTCAGGAAGTGAGCCCGGCGGACGAGTTTTTTCTTCCGCTTCTTGCGTTTCTTCTTTTCCTTCTTGGCCAGCTTCAGACCCATTTTCTCGGCTTCCTCCGGCGAGATTTCCTCGTCCGGGCCCCAGCCGCCGACCGCCGAGGAGATGTCGGCCGACACGGCGGACGCCAATAGTGCCTCGCGCCGGCGGTTGACCAGCCATTCGCGGAAGAAGCCGACGCCGAACACCGCACCCACGGCAATATGGGTTGAACTCACCGGCAGACCCAGGGCCGACGCGACGATCACGGTGATGGAGGCCGACAGCGCCACGGTGAAGGCGCGCATGCGGTCGAGCTTGGTGATCTGGGTGCCGACGGTCTTGATGAGCTTCGGTCCGAACAGCACCAGGCCGGCCGAGATACCGATGGCGCCGATCACCAGCACCCAATAGGGCACGGCGACCTTGGAGACGACCTCTCCGGTGTAGACCGAACCGACGATGGCCGCCAGTGGCCCCACGGCATTGGCCACGTCGTTGGCGCCGTGGGCGAACGACAAGAGGGCGGCGGAACAGATCAGCGGCACCGTAAAGAGGGTGCTGACGGACTTGCGTTTGTTCTCCAGGCCTTCGGCCGCACGTGCGACCCAGACTTTCACCAGATACCAGGAAACGATGAATGCGGCGACGGCGATGCCCCCCACCGCTATGCCGCCGGGCTTCCACAGGTGCTTCAGGCCCTTCATGACGATGTAGGCCGAGAACGCCGCAGCCATGATAGCCACCAGAATCGGCACCCATTTCTTGGCCGCCGCGATCTTATCGTCCTGGAAGACGATCATGAATTTGATAACGGCCAGGAAACCCGCCGCGATGATGCCGCCGAGCACAGGGGAAATCACCCAGCTGGCGGCGATCTTGGCCATTGTCGTCCAATTGACGGCGGTCCAGCCGGCCGCGGCAATGCCGGCGCCCATGACGCCGCCGACGATGGAGTGCGTGGTCGATACCGGCGCGCCGACCCAGGTCGCGAGGTTGATCCACATGGCCGCCGATAAAAGCGCCGCCATCATGGCCCAGGTAAAGGTGGCGGCGTCGGCCATGCCGTCCGGGTCGATGATGCCCTTGCGGATGGTGCTGACGACGTCGGAGCCCGCCAGAATGGCGCCGCCGGCCTCGAAGACGGAGGCGATGATTAAGGCGCCGGTCATGGTCAGGGCGGCGGAGCCGACCGCCGGGCCGACGTTGTTGGCAACGTCGTTGGCGCCGATGTTGAGCGCCATGTAAGCGCCAATGACGCCCGCCGCGACGACGAACAGATCGCCCTCGGAGCTGCCGGACTGCAGCGCCAGGTACGCCCATACCCCCAGGATGAAAAGCAGGCCGACGCCTAGTTTGACGTTCTGCAGGCCGGCCTGGTGCGCTGCCGCCTCAATACGCGAAAAGCGCTTGAGATCCTTGTCGACAGTTTTGGTGGGGATCATGAAGTTCCTCGTGGGCGAACATATTCGTCATCTCAATATGACACTTGTATGACAGTTTTATGACGCTTGCGAGGGGCACCGCACGATTATCGCCGGGTTGCCCGGATCAGGCCTGCGGCCGCTTGGTGAAGTGGTCGAGATAACGGCTTTCGATGTTCGCCACGGGCAGCATGACGAAGACGTCCGTGGTGCCGAACGGACGGTCGACATAAGCCCCGTCGCCGACGAAGGCGCCGGCGCGGAGATAGCCCTTCAGCAAGGCCGGCAGCGTCCGCCAGACGCGCTTGGGTCTGATCGCTTCCACCGGCATCAGGTCCATGTCGACCCTGTACTCGGCCAACGCCGCAACCCTCAGTTCGGGCGGGGCGGCGTGGTAATGATGGAGGTAGGAAAGCTGTTCGGCCAGCAACGCGGGATGGATGCCGGGCAGGCTGGCGCAGCCAAACAAGTAACTGCTGGCATGGGCCGCCACGTAATCGGCGATACCCCGCCAGAGGTGCTGGATGGTGGCGTTGGTACGGTAGCGGATATCGACGCAGCTGCGTCCGCACTCCAAAAGCCGGGTGGGATCGTTGACGGCTGCCGACAGCCGCGACAAATCGAACTCGCCGGCCGAATAAAA
The DNA here is from genome assembly GCA_964401845.1 of uncultured Rhodospirillaceae bacterium. GTDB lineage: Bacteria > Pseudomonadota > Alphaproteobacteria > UBA2966 > UBA2966 > CAYFKJ01. The sequence goes on from CAYOAD010000063.1 coordinate 4,151, forward strand.
TCCGTCCGCTCGATAAGCCGCGTCACCGCGCAGCAAGCGGTAGGTGCCGACCACCTCGGCCTTGCGGCCCGGCGTCTCGTCCAGCACCAGCAGATGATCGCAGACATGATCGAAGCCGTCGAAGTCGCGGCGCGACGCAGCCATTTGCGGCGTCGGCTGGGCGCCTTTTTCCTCGTAGAACACGCGGTAGCGCAATTCCTGGGCTGCCCTGATTTCCGCTTGATCGGCCGCCAGGCGCACCACCAGATCGGTTGACGAGGCCGGTGTAGGGGAAAACATCCCGGCTGCGGTCGCCGGCCGGGATTTCCGATATTCTTGAAGGGCCATGTTCATAATGCCGGCGATCTGATCAGGCGTTTGTGACGCGGGTGCCAAGGGGGCATGAATATTCGTTGACGGCCGAGCCTCGGACAAATAAACCGCCGGGCGCGGTGAGCGCCCGGCGGCATAAAATTAGTCTGAAAACCGTCGCGGCTTAGATCAGCTCTTCTTATCCTGCTTTGTCGTCGCCGGCTGAGAAGACTGTACCGTTACGGTTTCGTCGTCGATTTGCACCGACTTGATATGGCCCGCGCACTGAGCAAACGCCGATGTCGAGAACATCACGGCGGCCGCCACCAGAGCCAGCATTCCGCTGATACGCATGATCGGGCTCCTTTCCTGTGTACTCACAAGGCGGAAAGTTTAGCCCGCCGACGCCTTTCCGGTCAAACCGGCAGGCGCACACGTTTTCGTTAACGACAGCCCCAGCAACGCCGGATATTGCCCAACATGCTTGACCTTCCCCCTGCGGGAAGCTCAAAAATGGTCCGGCTGGTGAAAGGGCGTTTCGATATGAATTTCAGGAAGACGATCTTGATCGGCCTTGCGGCGGCGCTTTTCGCCGTGCTGGCCTGGCAATTTATGGCCGCCCGTGAGACCCAGCAAAGGGCCGTCATCAAGGTCCCCATGCTGACGGCCCAGGCGGTGGCGGGCGAGAAGGCCTTCAACGCCAACTGTATCACCTGTCATGGCGCCAATGCCGGCGGCAGCGACAAGGGGCCGCCGCTGGTGCACCAGATCTACGAACCCGGCCATCACGCCGACATGTCGTTCGTCCTGGCCGCCAAACGCGGGGTGCGGGCGCATCACTGGAAGTTCGGCAACATGCCGCCCCAGCCGGACGTGAGCGACGCCGAGATCGCGGCCATCATCCGCTATGTCCGGGAGCTTCAGGTCGCCAATGGCATCACCCACAGCGGACGCAACTAACGTCCGAACACGCCGTCGACCGCCTGGCGGGCCGCAATGGCCGAGGCCGCCCCGAAGCAGGCGAAGATGACCCGCGTCACCGACGATCCCGAACTCAGCGTTTGTCTGACGGTCGCTGCCGCCGTGTGCGCGGCAAGATCTGCGGGGTAGCCGTAGACGCCGGTGCTGATGGCCGGAAAGGCGATCGATTTGAGCGCCTTCTCATCGGCGATCTCAAGACTGCGCCGATAACAGCTTTTCAGCAATCGGGGCTCGCCCGCGTTGCCGCCCTGCCAGACCGGCCCAACGGTGTGTATGACATAGCGCGCTTTCAGGTCGTAGCCGTCCGTGAGCTTGGCATCTCCGGTCTCACAGCCGCTTAAGCCGCGGCATTCCTCCAAGAGTTTCGGTCCGGCGGCCCGGTGGATGGCGCCGTCGACGCCGCCGCCGCCCAAGAGCGAATTGTTGGCGGCGTTGACGATGGCGTCGACCGCGAGGCGGGTAATGTCGCCCTCGACAATCTCGATTTCCGCTTGCATGGGCACCCCCTTGTCAGGCGGGACGCGTGACCGCTCCGGGGCGCGTGATCCACCACAGGATGATCAGGCCCGGTATGGCGCCGATCGCCGTGTAGACGAAGAAATCGGTCCACGGCACGGCTTCGGCCACGAACCCCGTGCCCGATGATATCAGGGTTCGCGGCACCGCGAAAAGCGACGACAGCAGGGCGTATTGGGTGGCCGTGTAGGCGACGTTGCAGAGGCTCGAGAGGTAGGCGATGAAGATCGCCGTCCCCATGCCGCCGGCCAGGTTCTCGAAACCGATGGTCAGGGCGAGGAAACCGAGGTCCGCGCCCACCTCGGCCTGCACCGCGAACATCAGGTTCGAGAGCAATTGCAGGATGCCGCAGATCCACAGGCTTTTGACCATGCCCGTGGCATTCAACAGCCAGCCGCCGACCGCCAGCCCCGCCATCGTCGCCGTAAAGCCATAGAGTTTCGAGACGTTGGCGATGTCGATCTTGCTGAAACCGATCTCCACCAGGAAGGGGTTGGTCATCACGCCGGCCATGGAATCGCCGAGCTTGTAAAAAATCACGAAGGCCAGCACGGCGAAGGCCATCCAGCCCCGCGACGAGAGGAATTCCACGAAGGGACTGACGACGGCGACGTAAATCCAGGCCGCCGCGCGGCTGCGCCAGTCGTCCCGGGCGACGCCGCGCCGCGCTATGTAGGCTTCTGCTTCGGCCTCGCGGGCGTCGGCCTCGGCGCTGCCCTGGCGCTCGGGTTCGGGGCTGACGAGGGTGGTGACGATGCCCACGCCCATCAGGGCGGCCATCGCCGCATAGGCCGGAAACCAGTTGGTCATGTCCGCGATATAAAGCGCGCCGGCGCCGGACGTCAGCATGGCCACGCGGTAGCCCCAGACGAATACCGCCGCCCCCGCCGCCAGTTGCCGCTGCTCCAGGGTTTCAACGCGGTAGGCGTCGAGCACGATGTCCTGACTGGCCGAACAGAACGAGACGACGAGCGCCAGCAGGGCAACCCAACCGGCGTCGCGGGCCGGATCGCTCAAGCCCAGGGCGAGGATGGAGACGACAAGGGCTCCCTGCGTCGCCAGCATCCAGCCCCGGCGCCGGCCCAACAGGCGCGTCAGCATCGGCAGCGGCGCGCGGTCGATCAGCGGCGACCAGAAAAACTTCAGGGTGTAGGGGACGCCGAGCGCGGCGAACAGACCGATCGTGCTTTTGCTCACACCCGCCTCGGTCAGCCAGATGCTGAGCGTGCTGAAGGTCAGCGCCAGCGGCAAGCCGCTGGAAAAACCGAGGAACAGCAGCCGGACGATGCGGCGGTCGTAGTAGACTTCCGTGGCGTTGAGCCAGCGGTTCATCTGGGGATCACGAGGCCTGCCGGGCCAGGTAGTCTTCAACCGGGGTATAGGGGCGGTCCTGGACCTTGGCCGCCTCGGGCAGCATCAGTTCGCCGCCGGCGCAGGTCAGGCCCCGCGCCAGCCATTCGCTGCGGCGGCAAGCCTCGGCCACGCCCACCCGGCCGATCAGCAGAATGTTGTCGATGATGCTGCTCGAATAGCCCGCCGAGGCCGTCACCGGCACCGCGCCGGGAATGTTGTCGACGCAGAAATGGCGGATGCCCGCCTCGACGTAGACCGGATCGTCCCAGGTGGTGGGACGGCTGCTCTCGATCGCGCCGGCGGGGTCGCAGGAGATGTCAACAATGGCGGCGGTCGGCTTCAACACCCCGAGATCGGCCCGGGCGATCAGATGATCGTCCCGTTCCTTGGGCCAGAGAACGCAGTTGTAGACGACGTCCGCCGCCGCGAGATGCGCCTTCAGCTCGGTGACGTCGTAGGTCTCAAGATCGGCATCCGGCCATTCGGCGTGGGCGGCCTCGCGAGCCTCGGCGCTAACGTCGAACGCCGCCACGGAGACACCCAGGCCGAGCAGCGTACGCAGGGCGCCCCGGCCGACGCCGCCCAGGCCCAGCACCAGCGCCCGCGCCGGCGGCGCACCGTAGTGCGGGATGAAATGACGGCCCGCGCCGCCGTGGGGCGCGAAGGCCAGGCGCAAACCCTCTAGCGCCCCCACCTCGCCCGCCAGCGTGCTGTTGGGCGAACCTTCGGCGTGGGTTTCCTCCGCCGCGATGGCGGTCAGGCCGCATTTCAGCAAAGCGTCGAGCTGGTCGCGGTTGGCGGCTGAATGGAGGTTGGTGAAAAGGATGTGCTCCGGCCTGAGCGCGGCGTACTCCGCCGGCATGATCTCCTTGACCTTCACGATCAGGTTGCTGATGCGGAAGATCCACGGTCCGTTCTCGGCCAGGGCCGCGCCGGCCGCCGAATAGGAGCCGTCCTCGAAGCCGGAAGCAGCACCCGCCCCGCGCTCCACCTGCACGGCATGGCCGTCCTGCACCAGCATCTCGACGTGCTCGGGCGTCAGCGCCACGCGCCCCTCGCCGGGCTTGATTTCCTTGGGCGCGCCGATGCGCATGCGCGGTTGTTCGATGGTCATGCCAAGAGCTTACTCACCCACGGCGCGGGATCAACCGGAGATGGCCGGATGCGCAAAATTATCCGAGGCCTGAGCCCAGCCGGCGGTAGCTCAGCGCCTCCGCGACGTGGATGCGGCGGACGTTCGCCTCGCCCTCGAGATCGGCCAGGGTGCGGGCGACGCGCAGGACGCGGTTGTAGCCCCGGGCCGAGAGCCGCATGGCGCCCGCGGCTTCCGTCAACAGCCGCACACCGTCGGCCTCCGGCGTGGCGATATCCGACAACAGCTCGCCGTCGGCCTGGGCGTTGCTGCGCACGGTGCCGTCCGTCACCAGCGCGGCGAAGCGTTCGGTTTGGATTTGTCTGGCCGCCGCGACGCGCGCCGCGACCTCCGCCGAGCCTTCGGCGGGCGGCGGCAGGGCGAGGTCGGCGATCTCGACCGCCGGCACGTCGATATGCAGATCGATGCGGTCAAGCAAGGGACCCGACAGCTTGGACTGGTAATCGGCGGCGCACTTGGGCGCGCGTGTGCAGGCCAGGCCGGGGTCCGAGAGGTGGCCGCAGCGGCAGGGGTTCATCGCCGCCACCAGCTGGAAGCGCGCAGGGTAGGTGACGTGGTTGTTGACGCGGGCCACGGTGACGCGGCCGAGCTCCAGCGGCTGGCGCAGGCTTTCCAGCACGGGGCGGGGAAACTCCGGCAATTCGTCGAGGAACAGCACGCCGTGGTGGGCCAGCGATATCTCGCCTGGTTTGGCCTTCGTGCCGCCGCCGACCATGGCGGCCTGAGACGCCGAGTGGTGGGGATCGCGGAAGGGCCGGACGCTGGTGACGCCGCCTTCGCTGAGCGTGCCGGCGATGCTGTTGATCATGCTGACTTCCAGCATTTCAGCCGCCGTCATGGCCGGCAGGATGCCAGGGAGGCGCGCCGCCAGCATGGATTTCCCGGCCCCCGGCGGCCCCGTCATGCGCATGTTGTGGCCGCCCGCCGCGGCGACTTCCAGGGCGCGCTTGGCGGTTTCCTGGCCCTTGATGTCGCGCAAATCGAGGCAAATGCGCGAGGCCTCGGCCAGTGCGGGTTCCGGCGGCGTCAGCACCTGCGTGCCCTTGAAGTGATTGACCAGCGCCAGCAGGGTCGGCGGCGCCAGAACCTCCAGCTCCCCGGCCCAGGCGGCCTCGCCACCGCAGGCGCCGGGACAGATCACACCCTGCTCGGCAGCCACGGCGGCGACGGCGGCCGGCAGAACGCCCGCCACCGGGGCCAGGGCGCCGTCCAGGGCCAACTCGCCCAACACCGTGTAGGCCGTTACTTCATCGGCCGGCAGCACGTCCATGGCGGCCAGCAGGCCGACGGCGATGGGCAGGTCGAAGTGGCTGCCTTCCTTGGCGACGTCGGCGGGCGCCAGGTTGACGGTAATGCGCTTGGGCGGCAGCCCGAGGCCGATGGCCGCCAGGGCGCTGCGCACGCGTTCGCGGCTTTCCGCCACCGCCTTGTCCGGCAGCCCGACGATGGTGAAAGCCGGCAAGCCGGCGGAGAGGTGAACCTGAACATCCACCGCGATGACGTCGATGCCCTGAAAGGCCACCGTATTGACCCGTGCAACCATACGATACGGAACTCCGTTGAACGCCGCCGGACTGCGCCCGGGCGGTCTTCGCCTAGTACAATCTGAGGTATGGATGGATTTGAACCGGTTTTCGCGAGCCATCGCCCGCTTGACGCCCGGAACGACGTGAAGACATACTATTTTAGGCATTAGCCGATGGATCGGACCGGTGAACCGGAGTGCCTCAAAGACCGAGCGAAGGAACTTAGAGTCTTGCCGTTTAGTTACGAGATCGATACGAAAATTGGTGTTGCCAAGCTGACCGGCTGGGGCGTCGTCACGGATGAGGACCTTTCCGGGCTGGTCAACGACATATGGGGCGATTCCGACTGGCGCATCGATTTGCCGACCCTGACGGATTTTTCCTCGGCCACCGCCATGGAGTTCACCCCGGACGGCATTCGCAGCGTATTTGATTTGCTGGTTTCGAAACAAGACGGAACTAGCCGCGACGGCATCAAGAGTGCCGTCGTCGTCACCGAAACGGGCCAGAAATACCTCGCCAAGATGGGCCAGGCCATGGCCAGCGGCATGCCGGACATGCCGGATATCCAGCTGTTTTCCAGCGTGAACGAAGCGTGGGACTGGTTGGGACTGCCCGAGGCTTAGCGGTCGATCGGCCGGTTCAAGCCAACAACCGCCCGCCCGCGGCGACGACAACCGTCGCCACCCCCAACAGTATATTGATGCCGACGAGACGGCGGATCTGGTTGATCTGAGCGCCGCCCTCGGGCCAGGCCTCCGCCTCAACGTGCGCCTTCAGCCGCTTGAACGGCGCGAAGTAGACGTGGAAGAAGACCGCCATCATGACCAGGCCCAGGGCGTACATGATGTGGATATAGATGGGCGTCGTTGCAAAACCGCCGTAGACCTCGAAGATCATCCAGTTGCCGGTCGCCAGCAACAGCACCACGGCGGCCCAGACCCAGGGAAAGAAGCGGCTGAACACGCCGGCCCACAAGGTCAGACGTTGCGGCGGTTCCAGCACCTCCACGGCGACGGGCCGCAGCATCTGGTGGGCGAAGATCATGCCGCCGAGCCAGACGACGGCGGATAGGACGTGTAGAACGAGCGCGAGCGCCGAAACGGTCATGGCGTTTCCCCCCGGAATTTAACGCCCTAGGGTGTTTCAAGTTTGCTTGAAACACTGAAGGCCGTTAGCACATTGTGCCGCCTCAAACATATGGGACGCGGCGTTTCCGAAAAAACGGAAACCGCCCTAGAGCCGCGCTTCGATGGCGTCCCAGATGCCGGCTTCCAGGCAGGCGCCGTCGAAGCGGTCGATTTCCTGCAGGCCGGTGGGCGAGGTGACGTTGATCTCAGTGAGATAGTCGCCGATGACGTCAATGCCAACGAAGATCAGACCGTTCTCTTTCAGGGTCGGCCCGATGGCCTCGCAGATCTCTTCCTCGCGCTGGGTCAGCTGGGACTGCTCGGCCCGGCCGCCGACGTGCATGTTCGAGCGCGCCTCGCCCTCGGCCGGCACGCGGTTGATTGCCCCGGCGGGCTTGCCGTCGATCAGGATGATGCGTTTGTCGCCGACCCGGACCTCCGGCAGGTATTGCTGGATGATGATGGGTTCGCGGTAAAGCTCCGTGAACATCTCGATCAGCGAATTGAGGTTTTCGTCGCCCGGCGTGATGTGGAAAACGCCCGCGCCGCCGTTGCCGTAGAGCGGCTTGACGATGATGTCCCGGTATTCCTCGCGGAAAGCCGCGATCTGATCGGGATCGGTGGTAATCAGGGTCGGCGGCATGATGCCGTCGAAATGGGTGACGAACAGCTTCTCCGGCGCGTTGCGCACGTGAACGGGGTCGTTGACCACCAAGGTCTTGGGGTGGACGTGCTCCAGAATGTGGGTGGCGGTGATGTAGGCCATGTCGAAGGGCGGGTCCTGGCGCATCAGAACGACGTCAACCTCGGCCAGGTCGATCATCTCGGGCGATCCAAGCGTAAAGTGGTTGCCCTTCTCCCGGCGCACCTCCAGCGTCCGCGCTTGCGCGATCACCCGGCCCGACGACAGGCTCAAGTCCCGCGGCAGGTAGTGATGGAGGGCGTAGCCGCGCGTCTGGGCTTCCAGGGCCAGCACGAAACTACTGTCGCCATCGATATCGATGCCGTCCATGGGATCCATTTGAATGGCGACGCTGAGTGTCATTTACCGTTCCGATATCGTGCGGGCGACGAGACCGCCGGCTGCTTACGAGGTCTTCCGCCTGGGATCGGTTTTCAGCCTCACGTGGTTGATCACCTTGACGACACCGGCGATGTTACGGGCATGATTGATCAGCTTGTCGAGTTCCGGCTGATCCTGGGCGATGCCCATCAGGTAAACCACGCCGTTGACGGTTTCGACCGAGAAGTTGATATCCAGGATATCGCGGTCGCGCAGCATCTGGAAGCGCAGCTGCGTGGTGATCTTGCCGTCCTTGAGGTAATTGACGATACCGCCCCGGTTGCTCACCTGTATTTCGTTGAGCACTTCCTTGATGCCGTCAACCTGCCAGGTGAGCCGTGCTGCCTCGACCCGGTCTTCCGGCTTGGTCACCGACCCGGTCAGCAGCACGCGGCCTTCGACCACTTCGATGCCGACCTTGGAAAACAGTTTCTCGTCTTTGCGCAGCAGCGCTTCATTGATGGCGATCTGGATCGAGGCGTCATCGACGGCGTCGCCGACAGAACGTTCCTGCGCCACCGCCACGCCCGCCGTCGCGCCCGCGCCGACCACCGCCCCGGCGCAGCCGCTCAGGACGAAGGCCGTCCCGATGAGTACGAGGCCAACCACGAGATTTGTCGGCAGTCCGGCGATCCTGGTAGTGATTGTCATGTTTCGCAACTCCCCAAAATTCTGGCCTGCAAAATATGACATCCCGCCGCGAATGTCGCGCACCGATTGAATCCGCGGGATAAAATTTACCAGGCCGCCGGAACGTGCCGGGGTAGCCGCCAGGGCGCGATAAGAACGGCGTCGAAGCGGACGTCGAGCCCGGCATAGGCCGCGCGCCGACCAAGAAAAATCGCCATGGCGTTGGAAATCCGCGTTTGCTGGTGCGGTGTCACGGCGGCGGCGGCGGCGGCCTGATCCGATCGCGCCTTGACCTCGACGGCGGCAATCAGGTTGCCCCGGCGCACGATCAAATCGATTTCACCCGACGGCGTGCGGAAGCGGCGTTCCAGCACGCGGTAACCTTTCAGCCTGAGCATCCAGGCCGCCGCGAATTCCGCCCAGCGGCCGAGACGCTCGGCGCCCTTTCTGCGTTCGGATCCGGCCGCCTGCGCCATCCTCAGCCGCCGTCCCGCCTGCCCTCGTCGGCTTCCGCCTTCAACTCAAGCGCCCGGGCATAAACGGTCCGCTTTGGCAGGCCGGATTTCGCCGCCACCAGCGCGGCTGCCTCGCGCACGCTGTAATCTGCCAATGCTGCCGTCAGGATCGCGTCGAGGTCAAACGCCGGTGCATCGCCCCCCGGCGGCCCGACAACGACCACGATTTCACCTTTGGGGCTGTCCTCGTCTGCGTAAGCCGCCGCCAGGTCACCCAGTTGTCCCCGGCGGAACTCTTCATAGCGTTTGGTCAGCTCCCGCGCGACCGCGGCCGGGCGCGGTCCCAGCAGGTCCGCCATGTCAGCCAGCGACGCCGCCAGACGGCGGGGGCTTTCCATCAGCACCAACGTCGCCGGTATGGTTGCCAGTTCAGCCAGCTCGCTGCGCCGCTTGCCCTGCTTGGAAGGCAGGAAGCCGGCGAACATGAAGCGGTCCGTCGGCAGGCCCGATGCGGCCAGAGCCGCCAATACCGCGCTGGCGCCGGGGATGGGAATGACCGCGATGCCGGCCTCCAGCGCGGCTTCCACCAGTTTGTAACCGGGATCGGATATCAGCGGTGTGCCGGCGTCCGACACCAACGCCACGATTTCGCCGTCGCCGAGGCGCTCCATGATCTTGGGCCGGGCGCGCCCCGCACTGTGTTCGTCATAGCGCAGCATCGGGGTTTTCAGGCCGTGCCGCTGCAGAAGCTTCACCGTCACCCGGGTGTCCTCGCAGGCGATGAGCGAGGCCCCGCCCAGCACCTCCACGGCGCGGGCCGAGATGTCGCCCATGTTGCCGATGGGCGTCGCCACGATATAAAGACCAGGCTCCAAGGCGCTGCTCCGTTTACTTGGGGTACAACCGGCGCTACGTTTGATCCCGTGTTAAGATATTCCAGGGCATTGTTCAGGTGAGCCGAATTTCGTCAACCACGCTTTGTCTCAGGCGGCCCTTTTTCGGCCCGCTGGCGGCCGTGGCGTTGACCGCGATGCTGGCCGGCTGCGCCGAGGGCGGGCTCACGGGCAACCTGTCCGATTTGCTGGGTGAACGGTCGACGCCCGCGCCCGTCGAGGGCGAATCGAAGACACTGCCCGAGGCCACGCCGCCCGATGCCGCGGCCGCCGAACCGGCCACGCCCAAGCTGGACCCGGCTGTCCCCGACCCGGCCGCGCCCGAACCCGCCGCCAGCTTGGAACCGGGCACGCCCGCGCGGCCCCTGCCGACACCCGATTTTGTCATGAGGCCGATCCCAGAGCCGGTGGGACCCTCCTTGATACGACCACCGATAACGGGGCCGCAGCCTCTTCGTATCGCGCTCCTGCTGCCGTTGTCGGGCACCCAAAAGGCGTTGGGGCGGGCGCTGCTCGATTCAGCCCTGCTTGCCCTGTTTGACGTCGCCCCCGAGCGACTGACACTGATGCCGCGCGATACCGGCGGCACGGCCGAGGGCGCCGCCCGGTCGGCCGAGGACGTCCTGGGAGAGGGCGCTGAAATTATTCTCGGCCCTGTGTTCAGCCAGGCCGTGCAGGCGGCCGCCGAGCCGGCCCGCAAACGCGAGGTCAACGTCGTCGCCTTTTCGACCGACCGCAGCATCGCCGGCAACGGCGTCTACCTGATGGGCTTCATGGCGGACCAGCAGGTCGACCGGGTGATGGACTATGCCGGCAGCCAGGGTATCAGACGCTATGCCTCGCTGGTTCCGATGACGCGCTACGGCGACCACATCATCGCGCAGCTGGCAACGGCGGCGAACCGCCACGGCGGTGAAATCGTCCGCATCGAGCGTTACGCGGCGGACGAGGAGGTCATGGAGCCTGCCAAGAGGCTGGCGGAATACGAAGGACGGCGGGCCGCCCTGGCGGCGCGCCGTCAGGAATTGTCGCAAAGCGAAGATCCCGACGCCGCTGCCGAGTTGGAAGAGCTGGAGAACGCCGAAACCCTGGGCGACGTGGATTTCGAGGCCGTCATGCTGCCGGAGGGTGGTGCGCGGTTGCGGGCGGTCGCACCGCTGTTGCCCTTTTATGACGTTCACCCCGACAAAGTCCGCTTTCTCGGCACCGGCCTTTGGGACGATGACAGCATTGGGCGTGAACCGGCTTTGGTCGGCGGCTGGTTCGCCGGACCGGACCCCAACCTGGGCAAGGCGTTCCGCGCGCGTTTCGAAGAAATCTATGGCTATCGCCCGCCGAGGATCGCCAGCCTCGCCTACGACGCCGTGGCGCTGGCGGCAATCCTGTCGTCGGGCGGCCAGCGACCGGACTACACTGCGGAGGCGTTAACCGACCCCAGTGGCTTCGCCGGTGCGGATGGTCTGTTCCGCTTTCGCAGCGACGGCATTGCCGAACGCGGCCTGGCGGTCGTCGAGGTTCAGCCGCGCGGCCTGAAAGTGCTCGACCCCGCCCCAAATTCGTTCACCGCCGGCGGATCTTAGGCAAGCAATCGTCCGAGCAGGGTGTTCAGCACCGCCGCCCCCTTGCCCGTCGTCCGCAAACCGTCGTGGTCGGAAATCAAATAACCGCCTTCCGCCAGATCCGACACCGTGTCGGACGGGATCGCCTGCGTCAGCGGAACGCCGGTCAGTGCTTCGAAGCGCCGCGCCGAAACCCCCTCGCGCAGGCGCAATCCCATCATCAGGATTTCCGCCGTCAGATCCTCGGGGCTCAGGCCTTCCGCGCTTTCCGTGCCATGGCCGTCGGCATTGACGGCGGCCAGCCATTTTTCCGGGCTGCGGATACGGCTGGTCGCGGTGCGTCCGGCAGCCGTGTCCAGCCTGCCGTGCGCCCCCGGACCGACCCCGAGATAGGGATCGGACCGCCAGTAGCTGAGATTGTGCCGGCTTTCGGCGCCGCTGCTGGCGTGGTTGGAAATCTCGTAGGCCGGCAGGCCGGCGGCCTCACAGAGCTCTTGGGTGAGATCGTAAAGCGCCGCACCCGTGTCCTCGTCCGGCACGATCAGGTCGCCCCGGCGCTGCGCCTCGTGAAACCGCGTGCCCCGTTCGATGGTCAGCTGATATAACGAAAGATGCGGCAAGCCAAAATCCAGGGCTCGCGTCAGCTCCGCCCGCCAATTGGCAGGGGTCTGGCCGGGCCGGGCGTAGATGAGGTCGATGGAGACGTTGTCCGCTTCTGCCCGCGCCACGGCCAGGGCGGCTTTTGCTTCCGACACACTATGCATGCGTCCCAGCGCGGCCAGGTCCTCGTCGTCCAAGGCCTGCACCCCGAGGGAAAAGCGATTGACGGCGGCGGCGGCGTAGCCGGCAAAGCGGGCGGCCTCGACCGATGTCGGGTTCGCCTCGAGCGTGATTTCCGCCGCCGCCGCCAGTCCCAGCCGGTCCGCCACCGTGTCGATGACGGCGGCCACCGTGGCCGGCGGCATCAAGGACGGCGTGCCGCCGCCGAAGAAGATGCTGCTGACGCCGCCGTCGGGTTTGTCGATGAGCGCTGCCGCGCTGACCAGCTCGCGCACCAGGGCGGCCGACCAGGCGTCCTCATCGATGGTTTCGCGGACGTGGCTGTTGAAATCGCAGTACGGACACTTGGACAGGCAGAACGGCCAGTGCACATAGACGGCGAAGCCCGCCCCGGCGCTACTTGAAGCAGGCCGGCAGGAGCTGGGCGAAGGCGTTGGCGCGGTGGCTGATGGCATGCTTGGCTTCCGGCTCCATCTCTCCGTTCGTGATGTCGTGGCCGTCGGGCACGAACATGGGATCATAACCGAAACCATTGTCGCCGCGCGGCGGCCAAATCAGATGGCCGTGGCAGCGGCCTTCGAACGATTCCCTATGCCCGTCGGGCCAAGCCAGCGTCAGGGCGGCGACGAAATGGGCGCCGCGCCGTTCCCGCGTCGTCGCACCCTTTGCCTGCAATTCGTCCTCGACCCGTTGCATGGCCGCCATGAAGTCACGCGGACCGCCGCCGGCCTCGGCTCTCGCCGCCTCTGCCCAGCGCGCGGAGTAGATACCGGGCGCGCCGTCCAGCGCGTCGACCGCCAGACCGGAATCGTCGGCCAGGGCCGGAAGGTCCGAGGCGCGGGCCGCCGCCAGGGCCTTGAGCTCGGCATTGGCGATGAATGTCGTGCCGGTCTCCTCCGGTTCGGGCAGGCCGAGTTCGGCAGCCGATAGCGTCTCGATGCCCAAGGGGGCGAGCAGCTCACCGATCTCCCGGGCCTTGCCGGGGTTGTGGGTGGCGACGACGATTTTGCCGCCGGTGAACTTGCGCGCGCTCATGGTCGAAGACGCCGGTTATTCGAGACCCAGCGCCTGGCGCTGCTTGACGGCAAGCTGTGTGCCGCCGGCTTCGGCGAGATCGAGCAGGGCGAGAAATCGATCGCGCGAGAACGGCGCCTCTTCGGCTGTGCCCTGGACCTCGATGATGTCGCCCTGTCCCGTCAGCACGAAGTTGGCGTCGGCCTGGGCGTTGGAATCCTCCGGATAATCGAGATCCAGCACCGCCTCTCCCTGATAGAGACCGCAACTGACCGCGACGACCTGATCCATCAGCGGCAACGACGGAATGACGCCGTCATCGACCAGCTTGGCCAGGGCGATGTGCAACGCCACGTAGGCGCCGGTGATCGAGGCGGTGCGCGTGCCGCCGTCGGCCTGCAGCACG
>CAYOAD010000064.1:0-17754 GCA_964401845.1 uncultured Rhodospirillaceae bacterium
CGTCATTTCGCTCACCGGATAGGTGATCTCACCGTTCTCGATCCAGAAGCCTGCCGCGCCGCGGCTGTAATCGCCGGTGACCCCGTTAACGCCGAAACCGATCAGTTCCTTGACGTAGAAGCCCGCCTCGATGTCGGTAATCAGGTCGGCGGGACTGATGCCGCCGGCCTCCATGTATAGGTTGGTCGTTGCCGGGTGGGGCGGCGACGCGCCGCCGCGCGCCGCCCGGGCGGTGGTCTCAAGGCCCAATTGCCGGGCCGAGGCGCTATCGAGCAGCCAGGCCTTGAGAACGCCGTTGTCGATCAGATCGAGGGCGGCGTTGGCCACGCCCTCGCCGTCGAAGGGCCGTGAGGACAGGCCGCGCATGCGGTGCGGATCATCGATGACTTTGATGCCGTCGGCGAAAACCTGTTCGTTCATCCGGTCTTTTAGGAAGCTCGTGCCCCGTGCCACCGAAGAACCCGATACCGCCCCGGAAAAATGGCCCAGCAGGCCGCCCGAAACGCGGGGGTCGTAAACGACCGGCACCGCCGCCGTTTCCGCCTGCCTGGGGTTGAGTCGTTTGACCGCCCGCTCGCCGGCGCGCAGGCCGATCTTGGCCGCGTCTTCCAGATCTGCCCGGTGGCGGGTCCAGGAATAATCGTAGTCGCGTTCCATCGCCGTCCCCTCGCCGGCCAGCACCGAGGCGCTGACGCTGTGGGAGGTCGTGGTGTACTCGCCTGAAAAACCGTCGCTGGTGGCGACGGCGACGCTGCCCCAGCCCCAACTGGCGCCGGCACCCTCGGAATTCGTCACGCCCTCGACCGAGCGGGCGGCGTCTTCCGCCTCCGCGGCGAGGCCGTAAAGCTCCTCGGCGTCGGGCACGTGATCGTCCGCCATGTCGAGGTCCGGATAGTCCTTCGAAAGCCGTGCGCCATCGGCCAGGCCGCAGTAGGGGTCTTCCGGCGCCGCCTTGGCCATGGCGACGGCGCGTTCCACCAGTTCGTCGACGGCGGCATCCGACAAATCGGTCGACGCGACGCAGGCCTGGCGCTGGCCGACAAACACCCTGAGCATCATGTCGAGGCTTTCCGAGCGCTCCAGGTCTTCCCGCTGGCCCAGGCGTTGCGAGGTCGACAACGAGGTCGATTGCACGTGATGCCCGTCGGCGGCATCGGCGCCAGCGCGTTTGGCGCGGGCAAACAGGTCGTCTAGGAACTCAAGGGCTTGGGACATGAAAACCGCTTTGTTGACGGGGTTGTAAGGGAAGGGTTACGCCCGATCATACCGCGCCGCGCGGCCTATTTCCAAATCGCCTTGCCGTCGCCCGGCAGGCCGAGGCTTTGCCACATCTCGTCGACGCGCGCGATGACGTCGTCGGACATGCGCAGCTTGCGGCCCCATTCGCGGTCCGTTTCGGGCGGCAGCTTGGTGGTCGCGTCGAGACCGATCTTGGAACCGAGGCCGGATTTGGGGCTGGCGAAATCGAGGTAGTCGATCGGCGTGTCTTCGACCAGCGTGATGTCGCGCGCCGGGTCCATGCTGACCGAGACCGCCCACATCACGTCCTTCCAGTCGCGCGCGTCGATGTCCGCGTCCACCACAATGACGAACTTGGTGTAGGTGAATTGGCGCAAATACGACCACACACCCATCATGATCCGTTTGGCGTGGCCGGCGTAGGCCTTCTTCATCGACACCACGGCGATGCGGTAGGAGCAGCCCTCCGGCGGCAGCCAGAAATCGACGATCTCGGGAAACTGCTGCTGCAACAGCGGCACGAAAAGATCGTTCATCGCCTCGCCCAACACGCTGGGCTCGTCCGGTGGCCGTCCGGTGAAGGTGGAATGATAAATAGCGTCTTTCCGCATGGTGATGGCGGAGACCGTGAACACTGGAAACTGTTCGACCGAATTGTAGAAACCGGTGTGATCGCCGTAGGGGCCTTCGTCGCCGTATTCCTCCAGCGAGACATGGCCTTCGATAACGATCTCGGCGTTGGCGGGAACCTTCAGCGGCACGGTCTTACAGTCGACCAGCGCCACCTTTTCGTTCCGTAAAAGTCCGGCGAACTGGTATTCGGAGAGCGTATCGGGAACCGGTGTGACGGCGGCCAGAATGACGCCGGGGTCGGTACCGATCACGGCAGCGGCGGGCAGGGGTTCCGATTTTTCCGCCTTCCATCGGGCGTGATGCTGGGCGCCGCCCCGATGCTTGAGCCAGCGCATCAGCGTGGTATCGGAACCCGTCACCTGCATGCGGTAGATGCCGAGGTTGAAGTTATCTTCTTTGGCTTCGCCCGGACCCTGCGTCACCACCAGGGGCCAGGTGATCAGGGGGGCGGGCTCCCCCGGCCAGCAGGTCTGGACGGGCAGGCGCCCGAGGTCGATATCGCCGCCGCTGAGGACGACCTCCTGACAGGGTGCCCGCGAGACCGTTTTCGGCTTCATCGCCATGGCCTGCTTGACCAGCGGCAGCATGGCGACAGCCTCGCGGAAGCCGCCGGGCGGCTCGGGCTGGCGCAGGAACGCCATGGCCTCGCCCAGTTCGCGCAGTTCGCCCGGTTCGCGCTCCATGCCCCAGGCCACGCGCTCGACCGTGCCGAACAGATTGACCAGGACCGGCATGCCGGCCGGCTGGCCGTTGGCGTCGACGGCGTTCTCGAACAGGACGGCGGGTCCGCCTTCAGCCAGCAGACGGGTCTGGATTTCAGTCATCTCCAGGTGTGTCGATACCGTTTCACTGACGCGCACGAGGCGGCCTTCGCGTTCCAGGCGGTCGACAAAATCACGCAGCGATGAATAGGCCATGCACAGTTCCGGCAAGTTGTTTTCGCCAGCGGGAGTATATAGGGGGCTTTCGGGATGTGCGACAGCTGCGCTGATGCACTGTCATTCGGCTGCAACGGTCTCCCTGCGATTGCGCCCGACCAGACCGAGCGTCACCACGGTGACCGCCATCAGGGCGCTGAGAATGTAGAAAAAGGCGCCGCCGTAGCCGATGTCGATCAGGTAGCCGATCAGCACCGGGGTACTTGCCGCGCCGACGTTGAGGCCGACGCTGACGATGCCGAACACCCGTCCCGTCGCGCCGGGCGGCGTGATCGAGCGGACGATCATGTCGCGCGATGGCCGGATCGAACCCTGTAGCAGCCCGACCAGGACAAAGACCGCGGTGAGGGCCGCCAACGGCAGACTGATCAGCGCCAACAGCAACACCGCGACCGCGCTCGCCACCTGGGCGATGCCGGCGTACAGGCTGTGGCGTCCGGTACGGTCGGCGACAATACCGCCCAAGAGGACGCCGGCCGCCGTGGCCACCAGGAAAGCGGTGAGAACGCCGTTGGCGCTGGTGAGCGACCATAATCGGGTCTGCACCAGCGTGGTGACGAGGAAAGACTGCAGCCCGCTGGTCACCATCGCGGTGAGGACGAAAAAACCGAACATCGTGATTACCGCCGGCGTCAAGAGGGACAATGTCCCGGTGTGCGCGGGCGCAACTCCGCGGTTCTCCGTCCCGGACGCCGATTGGTCTTTCAGCAGGTGACTTCCGCGCCAGATGGCGATCGCCGCCACAATGGAGCCGCAGCCCACGATGACCAGCGCCGCACGCCAACCCCATAAAGCCGTGAGCGCAATCATGACCGTGGGGGCGATGGTAAATCCGACCTGTCCCATGAAGGTGTGCAGCGCGAACGCCCGTCCCAGGCGCTTCGGGTCGACCGAGTGCGACAGGATGGAATAGTCGGCGGGATGAAAGACGCTGTTGCCGGCGCCGGAACAGACCACCAGGAACAACATGGCGGCGTAGCCCGGCGCGAAGCCCATCAGCAGAACCGATCCGCCCATCAGGACCAGGCCGCCGATCAGGATCAGACGGGCGCCGAAGCGGTCGACCAGGATGCCGGCCGGGACCTGGCAGACGGCGCTGGCGACGTTCATCATGGTGACCAACAGACCCAGTGCCGCGTAACTGACCCCGAACTCCTCCCGCAGCACCGGGAACAGGGGCGGCAGGACCAGCAGGTAGAGATGGCTGAAGGCATGCCCGGTCCCGATCATGCTCATGATCGCGGCATAACGTTTTCCTGGGCCGGTTACTGCCATGGGTCCTTGACCATCTTGTTTTGGGGGGCCGACGGACGCGTCGGGAATGCTGAAGGGCGAGTATATGTTGGATTTATATCTCATGCGACAGCCGGTGGGCGATCGCCAAATGAATAGCGATCATAATATTGCCGCAACGGCTACTTTTTCAGCGATTTGTTAAGCATATCGCTGGAAATTGGCGCTTGATCGTATCAAGTTACCCCGCAAGGGAGATGGGGTGGAATGGATACAGCGTACTTGGTTGAGATGCTGAAACTGCACCAGCGGTTCGTAAAGAGCATGCGGGGCGGCAAGCGCATCGTACTCAAGAACGAGGACCTCTCCGGTCTGAAAATTCCCAATGTCGATCTCAGCGATGCCGTGCTGACGGGTTGCGATTTCACCGGTTGCAAGCTTGCCGGCGCCAACTTCAGCATGGCTGATCTCTTTGGCGCCGTGTTCGAGAATGCCGACCTCACCGATGCCAAATTCATCCGGGCCGATGTTCGGGGCGCCATGTTCAAAGGCGCCCAGATGAGCGGCGCGGATCTCACCGACGCCGATCTCAGGCCGGGTGCGCTCGTTGCGGCCGCCGGCGCGCCGGCGGACCTTTCGGATACGAACCTCGAGAAATCGACGCTGGACAATGCCAAGGCCGATGACGCCAAGATGCGCAACGCCAAAATGCACGGCGCCTCGCTGCGCAGCATGCAGGGCAGTCGTGTGGATTTCTCGGGCGCCGACCTCGGCGGCGCCAAGATGGAAATGGCGAAGCTGAAAAACGCCAATCTCACGGGCGCCAACATGGAGAAAGCAACGCTCGATCAAACCAGCCTCAATGGCGCCAACCTGCGGGGCGCGGTGCTGGCGGATGTCAATCTGGAAAAGGCCGATTTGCGCGACGCCAAGGTGAGCCACGGCGCCAGCAAACTGCCGGTGGAAGTACAGCAAATGATGGCGAAGCATGCCCTGTGGGCCGATTCGGGCGGCGCGGAGGGCGAGCGCGCCAGCTTCGAGGGCATTGACCTCACTGAGGCCGATCTGGCCGGCGCTTATCTATCCGCCGCCAATTTCGGGGCCTGCCGTATGCGCGAGGTAAATCTCTCCCGGGCCCAACTCGTGCTCGCCGATCTTAGTGGCTGTGACATGATGGGGGCCGACCTGCGCGATGCCGACATGGAGGGCGCGCGATTCGTCGAATCTTACATGCGGGAGGTCAACGCGCGAAATGCCAATCTGGGCCGCGTCAAGATGCGGGGCGCGGACGGCAAGGAGACCGGCCATACCTTTCCCGCCAACATGTCGGGTGCGGATCTGACGGACGCCGATTTTTCCAACGCCGATATGAAGGGCGTGATTTTGGATAACGCCATATTGGACGACGTCATCCTCGGGCGCATGGACGACGACTTCAAATTTCCCGATTGAATCACCCGCTTTTATCCTTTCAAAACGGAAACGGGCGTGGCTTTCCACTGGGGTCTTGACCCGATATCTCCTCATTACCAAATTTGTTAGAATTCAACCGCTGATGAATTGACCTTCGGCGCTATGAATAATACAAATATAGTGTCCTTATTTTGGGGGAATTTGGGGCATGGATGTTACCGAGCTGGTGGAAACGATCAAGCTCCACCAGCAATTCGTAAAAAGCATTCAAGGCGGCCGGCGCGCCGTCCTTCAGAACGCCAGTCTGGCGGGATTGAAGCTGCCCGGTATTGACCTCAGCGATTCTGTTTTTACGGGATGTGATTTTTCGGACTGCGTTCTCGCCGGCGTAAATTTTTCGTGGGCCGATTTGTTCGGCGCCTGCTTCGAAGGCTCTGACCTCACGAATACCTCATTTATACGGGCCGACCTGCGGGGCGCTCAATTCAAAGGCGCACAGATGACCGGCGCCGATCTCAGCGACGCCGATCTCCGGCCTGGTGCCCTGGTAGCCGCATCCAATGCCCCCGTCGACCTCAGCGAGGCCAATCTCGACGGCTCCAAAATGGACAATGCCAAGGCCGACGACGCAAAAATGCGCAACACGTCGATGAAGGGGGCGTCGCTGCGCAGCCTGCAAGGCAGCCGGGTCGATTTTTCCGGCGCTGATCTCGGCGGCGCCAACCTCGGCAAGGCCAAACTCAAGAACGTCGACCTGACCGGCGCAAACATGGAGGACGCTGAGGTATCGGAGGCCAACCTGAGCGGCGCCAACATGCGGGGCACGGTGTTGGCCGGCGTTGATCTGGCGACCGCCGACACGCGTGACGCCAAGGTCTCGAAGGGCGCCAGCAAACTTTCGGTGGAAATCCAGCGCATGATGGCCAAGCACGCCCTGTGGGCCGATTCAGGCGGCGCGCAAGGTGAGCGCGCCAGCTTCAAAGGCATCGATCTCAGCGGCGCGGACCTATCGAACGCCTACCTTTCCGGCGCGGATTTCGGGGCCTGCAATATGTCGGAGGTCAACCTGGCCAAGGCCCAGCTCGTACTGGCGGACCTCAGCGGCAGCAATCTTACGGGCGCAAATTTGCGCGAGGCGGAGCTGGGCGGCGCCAAACTGGTGGCGGCCAACCTGCGCGACGTCAAGGCCGGCTTCGCGCTCGTCACCCGCATCGCCATCAAGGGGCCCGACGGCAAGGAAACCGGCCACACCTTTCCGGCCAATCTTTCCGGCGCCGACCTCACGGACGCGGATTTTTCCAACGCCGACATGCGGGGCGCCGTCATGGAGGACACCATCACGGAAGGCACGCGGTTGGGCATCCTGAGCAAGGAAAAAGCGTCCTAGACTGGTCCCGCCCGGCCCCGGTCCAACATTGATGGATATGAGCCGCGATCCCCACCACCGCGCCAAGACCTACCCGTATGAAACGCCGGGGTACTCCTACGTCTACGAGGATGCCCGCATCGTGCCCCTGGCCGACTGGCCGGAGCCGCTGGACGAGTTGTTCGCGGACCGCACCGCCGTGCTGGCCTTCGGCTCGAACGCGTCACCCGATCAACTGACGCGGAAGTTCGGCGAGTTTCTCGGCGCGGTGATCCCCGTGACGCAGGCACGCCTTCAGGATCACGACGTGGTTTATTCGGCGCATATCACCTCCTACGGCGCCATACCGGCAACGCTTGCGCCCTCGCCCGGAACGCTGTTGAAGACCTGGGTCACATGGCTGTCGCAGCCGCAACTGGAGCATATGCACCGCACCGAGATGGGGTCATCGGGCGGGGCCGCCGTGAACTACGCCTACGGCCAGCTCAGCGGCCTCCGCCTTGAGCTCCCGGATCGGGGGGACTTGGCCGAAGCGGGCGCCTACCTCACCAACCACGGCGCCGTGGGGTTTGCCGGAACTCCCCTCGCCCTGGACCAGATCAGCGCACGCGACCGCCGGTTCGAGGCAAAAACGAAGCTGCAAATCCTCGAAGCCGCGCGCCAAATGCTGGCGGACGATATAGCTCTGGATGATTTCATCGCGACCGCCGTTGCCGACGAAGGCCGCCGCCGCGCCTGGACGGAAAGCTTACGCCTGCAGGCCCACGCTCTCGATTTTCCCAACTTCGAAATTCTTGAGCGGTTTCCGTCTTGACGGAAACGCCTCGCCTCGAATTTGCGTGGCAGCGCAATGTGTTTACGGCCTTCGGTGTTTCAAGCATAACTTGAAACACTCTGGTTGGTTGACCCCGCACCACCGTACCCTGATGATCGCGGATGTGGAATTGTCGGGGAGTAATCGATGACCGATCAGCTTTGGCGTTTGAGCGCCGTGGAGACCGCCGCCTTGATCAAGGACGGCGTGACGAGCAGCGCGGATGTACTGGAAGCCCATCTTGATCGTCTCAATCAGGTCAATCAGCGCCTCAACGCCGTGACCAATGACCTGTCGGACGTCGCCCGCGCGGCAGCCAAAGCGGCAGATGAAAAGCTTGCGGCGGGCGGCGAACTCGGGCCGCTGCATGGCGTGCCGATCACCATCAAGGAAAACGTCGATCAGACCGGCCAGTCAACGCCCAACGGCGTCACGGCGTTCGAGGCGGTTGTGGCGGAAGCGGATTCGCCCATTGTGGTAAACCTGGAGGCTGCCGGCGCCGTTGTGCTGGGCCGCACCAACACGCCTGAGTTCAGCTTCCGCTGGTTCACAGACAACGACCTCAGGGGCCTTACGTCCAATCCCTGGCATGAGGGCATCACCCCCGGTGGCTCTTCGGGCGGCGCGGCGTCGTCGCTGGCGATGGGCGTTGGCTGCATTGCCCATGGCAACGACTTGGGCGGTTCCCTCCGGTATCCCGCCTACTGCTGCGGCTTGTCGACCATCCGGCCCAGCTTGGGCCGGGTCGCCGCTTACAATCCCTCTGGCGCGGAGGAACGCCCGCCGTCGATTCAGGCCATGTCGGTACAAGGACCAATCGGACGCACTGTTGCCGACGTGCGCCTCGGCCTCGAAGCAATGGCGGCGCCGGACTGGCGCGACCCCTGGCAGGCGGCCGCGCCGTTGCGGGGAGATGATCCGGGCGCACCTATCCGCGTCGCCGTGTCGGTTGATCCCGTCGGACTGGGCGTCGATCCCACGGTCGCGGCAGCCATCGATTTTGCCGCCGGCACGCTGAGCGACGCGGGCTACGCCGTCGAGGAAGCCGATCCGCCAGCGGCTGCCGAGATCGCCGAGGTTTGGCGGCGTCTCCTGTTCACCGAGGCTCAGGTCATGATGGGGGCGGCGATGGAAAGTTACGCCTCCGACAATTTCAAACAGATCTTCGCCGATTGTCTGGCCGCGACGACTTTGCTGGATCTTGACGGCTACATGCGAGCCGCCGCCGACCGCACCCGTCTCAGGCGGTTGTGGGCGGGCTTCATGCAGGACTATCCCCTCGTGCTGATGCCGGTATCGGCGGAACCGCCCATGCCGCAGGGAGAGGATCTAAAAGGGGCGGAGCGCGTCAAATCGATCCTCGACGCGCAAGCGCCGCTCTATGTCATTAACTACCTCGGCCTGCCGTCGGCGGCGACGCCCACCGGCGTGATCGGCGATTCTCCCATGGGCGTGCAGATCGTCGGCCAGGCGTTCCGTGAGGACCTTTGCCTCGATGCCGCTCAAGCCATCGAAAACCGCGTCGGAATCCTGTCCGAACAGCTCTGGTCGCGGGAGAACTAAAGAACCTGGCCTGCCACGATGGCTAGGAAGACGATCAGGCCGAAGGGATGGTTGGACTTGAACTTGGCCAGGCAGTCGGCGCTGTCGTCGATGTCGAGGTCCACGATCTGCCAGACCAGTTGCGCAGCGGCGACGGCCAGTCCGGCGTAGAACAGCCATGAGAGACCGACGATGAAGCCGGCGGCGGCGATGCCTGCGATAGCGATGGTGTAGAAGACCGCCAGCCAGTTCTTGGTGGTCGGGCCGAAGCGCAGCGCCGTCGATTTGACGCCGATCAGCACGTCGTCTTCCTTGTCCTGATGGGCGTAGATGGTGTCGTAGCCCAGCGTCCAGGCGATGCCGGCGGCATAGAGGGCGATGGGCCCCGCCGCCAGACCGCCGGTCACCGCGGCCCAGCCCAGCAGAGCGCCCCAGTTGAAGGCAAGGCCCAACACGAACTGCGGCCAATAGGTAATGCGTTTCATGAAGGGATAGACCGCGACGATAACGAGGGAGGCGGCGCCGAGGGCAATGGCGAACGGGTTGAAGGTCAGCAGCACGCCGAGGCCGATCAGGCCCAGCAGGCCCATCCAGAGAAAGGCCTGGAAGACGCTGACCTGCCCGGACGGTATGGGCCGCAGCGCCGTGCGCTCCACCATGCCGTCGAAATTGCGGTCGGCGATGTCGTTGAGCGTGCAGCCCGCGCCGCGCATGACAAAAGCGCCGACGAAAAAGAGCGCCAGCAACAAGGGATCCGGCCAACCATTGGCGCCCCAGGCGGACCAGCGGAACACCGATGGCTCGGACGCCGCCAGCGCCAGCGACCACCAGCAGGGCCAGAACAACAGCCACGAGCCGATCGGCCGGTCGAAGCGGGCGAGCTTGAGATAGGGCTTGGCGCCCTCCGGCGCGCGCGCGTCGACCCAGTTGCCGGAGACGGCGTCGGCGATGATCGAACTGGGGCTGCTATCGGGCTTTGCGTTCATGGCCTATGCTGTAGCCGTTTCCAACGTCCGCTTCAATCATTCGCGTCATTCAATCGGCATGAACGAAACCGTTTCCCAAGCCCGGCCAAAGGTACGTCTCTTCGTCGAGGACGATCTCGGCGCTGGCCTGTTGGTTGATCTCAACAAGGACCAGAGCCACAAGGTCGCCCATGTCCTGCGCCTGAAGGCGGGCGATGCGGTGGGACTTTTCAATGGCCGGGACGGCGAATGGTCAGGCAGGCTGCAAGAGTTCGGCAAGAAGCGTTGCGCCGTGATATCGGAGAACCTGCACCGGTCCCAGACCCCCGTGCCGGACCTTTGGCTGGTGTTCGCGCCGATCAAGCGGGCGCGTCTTGATTTCGTGGCGGAAAAGGCGGCGGAACTGGGCGTCTCCCAAATCCGCCCCGTCGTCACCCGGCGCACCAACGTCCAGCGCATCAAGACCGAACGCCTTGCCGCCAACGCGCGTGACGCCGCCGAACAGTGTGAACGGCTCGACGTGCCGGACGTTGCGGAAGCCGCCCCCCTGCAGTCGCTGCTGGACCATTGGCCCGAAGGTCGACACCTGATGTGGTGCGACGAAAGCGGCAGCGGCGCTGCCGCCGTTGATGTGCTGGAGGCATTAGACGATACCGCGCGGGCGGCACCCTGGGCGGTTTTGATCGGACCGGAAGGCGGCTTTGACGAGGTGGAGAGGGCCGCCATCGCCGATCTTCCGGCGTCCCACCCGGTTTCGCTGGGTCCGCGCATTCTGCGCGCCGACACCGCCGCCGCCGCCGCGCTCAGCATCTGGCAGGCTGTCTTGGGCGATTGGCGGGTCACGCATTCTTGAAGGTCGGCGGGAATATTTGGTTGTTAACCTTTGACGACCTGCTTATGTACAGGTTCTGAGAATTTGGTAGTTGAGGACCCCCCCTTGGCGGACAACGGCACAAAAAGCGCGCCCATCGAGAACCGGGCGCAGCTCATCGAATACCTGAGCGAGGGCGGAAAGCCCCGTGAAGACTGGCGCATCGGCACTGAGCACGAAAAGTTCGGGTTCCGTCACGACGACCTGCGGCCCCTCCAATACGACGGACCGCAAGGCATCGCGGCGCTGTTCAAGGGTCTCGAGCAATTCGGCTGGCAGCCGATCATGGAAGGCGACAATGCTATTGCCATGGCCATGAACGGCCAGTCGATCACGCTGGAGCCGGGCGGGCAGCTGGAATTGTCCGGCGCGCCGCTGGAAAACCTCAACCAGACCTGTGACGAGGTCAACACCCACCTGCACCAGGTCAAAACGGTGGCCGAAGCGATGGGCGTAGGCTTCATCGGCCTCGGGTTTCAGCCCAAATGGGCGCGCGAGGACATCCCGGTCATGCCCAAGGGGCGTTATTCGCTGATGCGGAGCTACATGCCGACGCGCGGCAACCTCGGCCTCGACATGATGTTCCGCACCTCCACCGTGCAGGTGAACCTCGACTTCGCCGACGAACGCGACATGGTGGAGAAATTCCGCGTCGCCCTGGCGCTGCAACCGATCGCCACGGCCCTGTTCGCGAATTCACCTTTCACGGAAGGCCAGCCCAACGGCTTCCTCAGTTACCGCAGCCACATCTGGACCGATACCGATCCCGACCGCACCGGCTTGATCCCGTTCGTCTTCGATGAGGGCTTCGGTTACGAGCGCTACGCCGAATACGCCCTCGACGTGCCGATGTACTTCGTCTACCGCGACGGCCAATACATCGACGCCCTGGGCCAATCGTTCCGCGATTTCCTGGCCGGCAAACTGCCGGCGCTGCCCGGCGAGATTCCCACCATCAAGGATTGGGAGGACCACCTCACGACGCTGTTCCCGGAAGTGCGCCTGAAGCAGTTCATTGAACTCCGCGGTACCGACGGCGGCCCCTGGCGGCGCCTGTGTGCCCTGCCTGCGCTCTGGGTCGGTGTCCTCTACGACGATGCGGCCTGCGCCGCGGCCTGGGATTTGTGCAAGGATTGGACCCAGGAAGACCGCGCGGCCCTGCACGCCGGCGTCATGCGCCGGGGCCTCAAGGCCGAGGTCAAGGGACGCAGCGTCAGCGACCTGGCCGGCGACATGATCGATATCGCCTCGGACGGCCTCAAGGCGCGCCACCGCATGGACGCCTTCGGGGACGACGAACGCCATTTTCTCAGCGCCGTCCGCCTGGTCGTCGAGGACGGCCGCACGCCGGCCGAGGAACTGCTGGAAGCCTACGAGTCCCGCTGGAACCGCTCCGTCGACCCGGTGTTCGAGGAATACGCCTACTAGGCAACGGACTTCATGGCCGTACACCATTTCTTGTTCGTGGCAACCGGCCAAGCTGCGTCAAACCGTGGTATAGTGGATTCAAGCCACTATGGAGGGAATGATGTCCGTTCTAGGTCGTGTCCTGTATCAGCGTCGGCTTAAGCTTTTCATCTCAATTCCGTATTTCGCCGCTTTGGCGTTTGTCGTTTCGCCGCCGGCTTCGGCGGCGACGCAGATCCTCGGCCTGGCCATGACAGCCGGTCCGGTGGAACTGAATTGCGCGGGCGGCGAATGCTCGGCCGAGTTCAGCAGTTTCTGCCTGCAGCAGGACCGCAAACGGCCGGGTTACGAAGCGCCCTATGAACTGGCGGCTAATCAGGACGTCAAACTCACCCTCACGAATGCCGGTGGCGAAACGCGCGATGTGGCGCCGCACGACCTCATCAAAATCGTCACCAAACGCGGGTTTTCAGCCGTCAGGATCAGCCTCGCGGAGAAAGTGCTCGGCGCTTTCGGCGCGGAACGGGCGGCCATCACGATCGGTAAGCGGGTCGCGTTGTTACCGGTGACTGCCGAGAATGACCCGGACCCGCTCACGGCCGATGAAATCGCCCGGGCGACCGGCCCCGACCGCGCCATCGCCGCCGGCTATTTCGACGGCGAGGAAGGCTACGCCGGCGTCACGCGGGTGCTGTCCCGGGCCATCAACACCGTGGCGCCCGACGAACGCATGTCGCCGGCCAAACGGCAGGCGCGCTGGGATGCGGCGGTCGAAACCATGCCGGGCGGCGCCGACGACGATGCTGTCGCCCTGGCCGGCGAACATTTTCAGGCCTGTCAGCGCTGGATCGACGGCAAGCTGGTGTTCGGATTGCGCAGTTGTCTGGAAGGGCGCCACGATTCCATGATGCGCGGCCTCAACATCCGTTTCTGGAAGAGCCTGACGCCGGGAAGCTAGGGTGTTTCAAGTTTTGCTTGAAACACTGAGGGCCGTAAACACATTGTGCTGCCTCGCATATATGAGGCGAGGCGTTTCCGTTTGAACGGAAATCGCTCTAGAGTTTCTTGTACGTCGCGTTGTCGATGAAATCCCAGTCGAATTCGATGCCGAGGCCCGGTTCCTGAGGCAGCTTCGCCATGCCGTCTTCTATGGGCAGGGGCTTTTTAAGTCCGAAATCGAACAGCGATTCCGGCGTCAGTAGCTCGAAATAATCGTTGTTGGCGATGGCCCCGCAACAATGCAGGTTCACCAGTTCCAGCGGGTGCATGATGGTGGTGTGGATTTCGCAGTTCATGCCGAAGGTCTCGGCGGTTCTCGCCGTCTTCAGAACGCCCGTCACGCCGCCGGTCCAGGAGACGTCGGCGCGCACCCGGTCGACCACACGGTCGGATATGTAGTTGGCCAGGCTGTAGGGGTGTTTGGCCAACACCTCGCCGCCGACGATGGGAATATCGACCTGTGAGGTCAGCGCCTTGAGGCCCGGTAGGTTTTCGTCGGCCAGCGGTTCCTCGAACCAGTAGTAGTCGAGCCGTTCCAACTCGCGGGCGAAACGCACCGCTTGTTCGACATTGAAGCAGGCGACGGGGTCGGACATCAGCGTGAAGTCGGGGCCGACGGCGTCCCGCACCGCCCGGTGAACCTCGACGTCCTCGCGGTAATCCTGACCCGGCGGGTGGACCTTGTAGGCCTTGTAGCCTTTGGCCTTGATGCCCAGCGCCTCCTCGGCGTAGGCCTCGGGCGAGGGCAGCACCAGGGAGGAGGCGTAGACCGGCACCTCGTCGCGGCAGCCGCCGATGTACTGGTACAAGGGCTGCCCGGCGTCCAGGGCGCCGAGGACCCACAGCACATTGTCGAAGGGCCCGTAGGAATAGATCGGCAAATGGTTCCACCAGCGGTCGGCAGTGCGGAAGTCCCGCCAGGCACCTTCGCGGTCGAGAGCGTTCCGGCCGGTGAAAAACGGCCTCATCGAGGCTGCCGCCAGTTCGCCCGCGCCCCGCGCCGAACGCGCTGCGAAACCGAAGGACGAGGCCTCCAGTCCGCTGTCCGTCTTCATCGTGACGACCAGGAATTCCATGCCGTAATGGGTGTCTGACGCGCGCAGGCTGGCGCTGTCGATCTCCAGGTCCGGCTGCCTGCAGCAGCGGACCTCGACCTCGGAAATACGCATAAGCTAAGCCGCCTCCGTACCACCCACCGTCAGCTCGTCGATCTTCAAGGTCGGCTGGCCCTGACCCACCGGCACGCCCTGACCGTCCTTGCCGCAGGTGCCGATGCCGCGGTCGAGCGCCAGATCATTGCCGATCATGCCGACCTTGGTCAGCACGTCGGGTCCATTGCCGATCAGCGTCGCCCCTTTGACGGGCGCGGTCACTTTACCGCCTTCGATGCGGTAGGCCTCGGTGCAGGTGAAGACGAACTTACCCGAGGTAATGTCGACCTGCCCGCCGCCGAAGTCGACGGCGTAGAGTCCGTCGTCGACCGAGGCAATAATTTCCGCGGGATCCATTTCGCCGTTGTCCATTACGGTATTGGTCATGCGCGGGATGGGCATGTGGGCGTAGTCCTGGCGGCGGCCGTTGCCCGTGGGCTTCATGCCCATGAGGCGCGCGTTCAGCCGGTCATGCATGTAGCCCTTGAGGATGCCGTCTTCGATCAGCACGGTCCTTTCGGTGGGTGTGCCCTCGTCGTCGACGGTGAGCGAGCCGCGCCGGTCCATGATGGTGCCGTCGTCAACCACGGTGACGCCTGGGCCGGCGACACGCTCGCCCAGCAAGCCGGAAAAGGCGCTGGTCTTCTTGCGGTTGAAGTCGCCTTCCAGGCCGTGGCCGATGGCCTCGTGCAGCAGGATGGCGGGCCAGCCCGGTCCCAATACGACCGGCATGGTGCCCGCCGGGGTGGGCACCGAACCGAGATTGACGGCTGACTGGCGCATCGCCTCGTCCACCGCGGCCCGCCAGTTTTCCGGCTGAATGTAGTGATCGTAAAGCGTCCGTCCGCCGGTGCCGAAGCTACCGGTTTCCTGGCGGTCGCCCTCGCCCATGACGACGGAGACGTTGAGCCGGACCAGCGGCCGGATGTCGCCCGTGCGCACGCCGCCGGCCCGCACGATCTCGACAACCTGCCAAGAGCCGGCGAGCGAGCACGAGACCTGGCGCACACGCTCGTCCTTCGAGCGGGCATAATCGTCGATTTCGGCCAGCAACTTGGTTTTCTGCTCGAAGGGGATATCGGCCAGCGGATTGTCGTCGATGTAAAGCGCTTGGTTGGTGCCGGCGGGCTCCTGGCTCAGGCTGCCCGAACGGCCGGCCCGGACCGTTTGCACGGCATCGGCGCCGCGTTTGATGGCGGCTTCCGATAATTCCGAGGCATGGGCGTAACCCGTGCTTTCGTCCGACACGGCGCGCAAGCCGAAGCCTTGGGAAGTATCGAAGCTGGCCGACTTGAGCCGACCGTCGTCCCAGGCCAGAACCTCGGACTGTCGGTATTCGAGAAACAGTTCGCCGTCATCGCAGCCGTCCAGGGCGTCATCGACCAGGCCCTCGACGCGGTTGCGGTCGAGACCGGTGCGGTTAAACAGGAGTTCTTCGGCTTTGGCGGCGTCGGCCATCTTGGTCTCCGGAAATAAAGCGATGGAAGAGGTAGCATAGCCCTTGCCCGGGGGCACCGCCAGACGCTCAATAATTGGGATTGGCGGGGACAAATAATCGCGAACCGTTCGCAATAGGAAGCTGAAATTTCAGTTCCATTTGACGTCAATCAAGGAAACCCTGCGACATTTTGCCGCATTTTTTTTGTGGGTATTGTCACGGCGACCTTGCGGGAGTCTGCAATTTTCCTTCACGGGCAGGCTGAAACCCGCTGAAAACATCGGTTTTTTTATTGGTCTGACCGTGTCGGAAATAGATTTCAATTATTCCAAAGTGGGCTTGTTCTCGTCCTTCACACTGTGTAGTCTCCCCGCCAAATTCAGCTTTTGTGCATTGCTGGCGAGGGGAGGGGTGAAGGCAGTCGGGTCCGCGTTTTGTTGGTTTCGTGCCTTGTTCAAAATTGTCCGGACGACACGCCCCGGATTACCCCCCATAGTCGGTATTCCTGCCGCGAAACGTATTGCGGCGATTGACGAGGAGACGGAACGGATCATGACGTTCAGCACCAAGTCCCTAGGCCGGGCCGCCACCGCCTCGGCCATCGGCCTTATGGCACTGGCGGGCCTTGCGGCCCCGGCCATGGCCGATAAACCCCTTCCCTGGCAAATGGGTTTTCAGCCGGCGGTAACGCCCGTGATGGACCGCATGAATGATTTCCACAATTTGTTGTTGGTCATCATTTTCGTAATTGCGGCATTTGTGACGGCACTGATGGTTTATGTCATGGTGCGCTTCAACGAAAAAGCCAATCCGACGCCTTCCAAGCGTTCCCACAACACGCTTTTGGAAGTGGTCTGGACGGCGCTGCCCATCATGATTCTTGTGGTGATCGCCATCCCCTCGTTCAAGCTACTTTATTATCAGGATAAAGCGCCCAACGCCGAAATGACGATCAAGGTCACCGGCAACCAATTCTATTGGTCCTACGAGTACCCGGACCACGGCGGCTTCGCCTTCGACGCAACTATGGTGCCGGACGAGGAAATCAAGGACGGTCAAATCCGCTTGTTGTCCACGGACGAACAGGTCGTCGTGCCGGTCGATACGGAAATCCGCGTTCTCATGGCCGCCGCTGATGTGATACACGCCTGGGCGGTTCCCGCCTTCGGCGTCAAAATCGATGCGGTGCCGGGACGCCTGAACGAAACCTGGTTCAAGGTGACCAAGGAAGGCACTTACTACGGGCAGTGCTCCGAATTGTGCGGCACCAACCATGGCTTCATGCCGATCCAGGTCAAGGCTGTCTCCAAGGCCGACTTCGCCGCCTGGGCGGCCAAGGCCAAGGAAGAGTACGCGTCGCATGACGAACCTCGGACCACTCCGGATAACAGCGCGGTTTCAGTTGCCGCCGTTCGCAAGAATTAGGGCATAATTCCGCCGAGCCACGGCGGACAGAAAGAGGTTTTGGGTAAATGAGCGAACAGCAATCCGCGCACGCTTCAGATCACGGCCACGATCACCATCCCACGGGGATCAAGCGCTGGCTTTATTCGACCAACCACAAAGACATCGGCACGATGTACCTCATCTACGCCGTGACCTTCGGCGTCATCGGCGCCTTGTTTTCCGTCATCATGCGCATGGAGTTGGCTGAGCCCGGCATGCAGATCGTCGGCGACGACTACCAGTTCTTTAACGTCCTGGTGACGGCGCACGGCCTGATCATGGTGTTCTTCATGGTTATG